>JAAYKS010000178.1 GCA_012522285.1 Clostridiaceae bacterium
ATCCTCGAAGACTCGAAAATCATCAAGAATACTTTGTTGTTCACCTTGCTGTCCAAAATCAACGGATTCGACGGCACCTACCTCGCGGGAACCCATTATGTGACCGATGAGCTCAGCTACGACGAAATCATGTTTTTGCTTTCGCAGCAGCCGCAGTCGATCGAGGTGACATTCAAAGAGGGACTGTCTTACCTGCAACTCAAAGAGGAGCTGACCCAGGCGGGCGTCATGTATGACGAAGCCGCACTGGACAAGATCGTCAACAAACCGTCCCTGTTTACGGAATACGACTTTGTGGCGGGCATTCCAAGCGGGTCCGGCCGTCAGTTCGCGCTACAGGGATACCTGTTCCCGGACACCTACCGGTTTGACAAGAACACGCTTGAGGAAGACATCATCGCCAAGTTTCTGTCCAACGCGGAAATCAAAATCCAGAAGGCCTATTACGAGCGGGCCGAACGGCTGGGCATGACCATGGATCAGGTCATCACGCTGGCGGCCATCATCGAAAAGGAAAGCAGCAGTCTGCAGGACATGCGGGACGTGTCCGGGGTCTTCTACAACCGGATGCGCTCCGGTGACACCTCCATGAATTACCTCCAGTCCTGCGCAACAATCAACTACCTGCGCGAGCAACAGGGGCTCCCGCCGATCCTGGTCGTGTCCGAGAAGGACATGGCGATCAGTAGCCCCTACAATACCTACCGGAACGCCGGTCTGCCGCCAGGACCCATCTGTTCGCCGGGGTTGCAGGCGATACAGGCAGCCTTGTATCCTATGTCACACGGGTTCTATTATTTTGTGGCGGACGGCGAGGGGAACAACGTCTATTCTTCCACGCTTGCCGAGCACGAGGCGAAAATTGCCCAATATTATCCGGACGAATAAACCCGGAAGTCAGGCCGCCGATGTGCACACCAATACAAAACCAGCGCCGGAATCCGTCCAGGAGACCGGCGCTGTCTTATATTTGTCTATCGAGAAGAATGGCGTGTCGGGATGGTGACCGACCTCAGAGATCGGTTTGAAAGTCGACGACCGCCCGGGCGGACCGGACGCTGGACACGAAGCGGGAGACCTCTTTGTGTGCCGGATGATTCTGGTAGGCCTTCAGGTCTTCCTTGTTCGCAAAACAGGTGATGAGCACCATGTCGTAAGGCTCCCGGTCCGAACCGATGTCCGGGTGCATTTCCATCGCCAGAATCTGGGGGACAAGGGGTCTCAATGCCTCCAGCCGGGTGCGTACGCGTGCCATATTCTCCGCTTTGGGACGGCCGTCCGCTTCCTCCATAAATTTCCACATCACGATATGGGTGATCATACTTCCACCTGCCTTATCCGTTTCCGTTGTCTGCCACTCTGTCCAGCAAATGTCCGAACCACACGCGCAGTTTCCTGTCGAATTGGAATT
Organism: Clostridiaceae bacterium; assembly: GCA_012522285.1. Lineage (GTDB taxonomy): Bacteria > Bacillota > Clostridia > Saccharofermentanales > UBA5734 > JAAYKS01. The sequence continues at coordinate 1,412 of JAAYKS010000178.1, forward strand.
GGGTGAGGGTTTCCGACAAAACCACCATCAGGATGGGGCCGAACAGGAATCCGGCCAATCCGAACAGAGAGACACCTACAAGCATCGAAAAGAGAGTAGCCATCGGGTGCATGCGCAAGGCCGATCCCAGGATGGTCGGCTCGATGAACCTGCGTAGAACGGTCATCGCCGCCAGCGCGACGATGGCACCCACGGCGCCATATACATTGCCTGTGACCGCCATATACACCGCGACCGGTACAAAGGTGACACCCAGACCCAGCACCGGCAGAAAGTCGAGGATGGCTGCGACCAGTGCCAATACGACCGCATAGGGCATATCGATGATGAGCAGCGAAATCAATGCGAGCAAATAGGTGATGACCAGCAGGAGAAAATACCCGCCGATGGTCCGGAACAGGGTCGAAAACAGGCTGTTGATCAACTGCACCGCATTCATCAAAAAGGACTCGCTGGGCACATTGCGTTTCATAAACGCACGAACCGCCCGCTTTTCCGTCAGGAAATAGAAGCCGGACACGATCACCACGATGACCATGAAAAAGAAGACCGGCAATCCGGAAAACATGCCAAGCACAAAATTGAGCAGGGTGGTGGCGATGACCGGAATCTGCTTGAGTGCGAATTGCTGGAACGAATACAGCTCTTCCTCGATGGTTGTGATGACCGAGGCGGGCAAGGCACCGCCGAGCCGTTCAGACAGGTTCTGAATGGGTTCCAGAAGATCGCGAATGTTCTGGCCACTGAACAAGGAGGGGAGTTTGTCGACCAGGTTCTTGATCTGCGCGCCGCCGACGACCGCGATGAGGATGATCAGACCGACCAGACACAAAAGGAGAAGAATGAAAAAAACGATCCCGAGCACAGTGCCCGCGCTCCGCTTGCGCCGGCGTGCTGCGGGCTTGCGCTGCCCGCGGACAAAGAGCGGAGAGACCAGCGGGCGGGATTCTTCGTCGCCGACCTCTTCTTCGGCGTCATCCTCGTCGTCCGTATCCGCCGGTACCTTGTCGGCATAACGCCCTTTACGGAGACGTCGGATCAACAGCAGAATGCCGGTGGACAGCCCGGACGAAGCCCGTGCGAGCACAAACCCGATGAGGAAGGGGATCAAGATCCAAAACAACTTGATCCCGGCATACAAGGCCGCGAGGACCAGCGCCGTGATCAATACATATTTGACGATCGATATGACGATCGCTTTGTCCTGGGCGTAGCGGTCGACGACCGGTTCCTGCATTTTTCAATGACCTCTCTCGTGTGTGTCCCCTCCGTCAGATCAAGCCGCGGGAACTGCAAAGTAGACCACTCCAATTGTAACAACGAGCAACAGGGTTGCCAACAGATATTTCCAGTCGGCGGGATATGGATTCGAGATTGCGGTGTGGCCGGGTTTGAGCCTTCCGACTCCGCCGGTCATCAGGGTGAGTGGAATGACGACTGCGGCGGACAGGAAAAAAGCGGCGATCGATGCGTACAGAAGTGGTTCTCCGGTCTGTGCATATCGAGCGAACGTCGCCGCGGACAACTGTGGCAGAATTGGGCGGATCAAGCGAATGGAGGCATTGAGAGCAAAATGAGCCGCGATGCAGGGGAGGAGATTGTCGGTGTGCAGTCGGAGGTACCCGAGAATCAAACCCGCACCGAACGGCGCCACCAGAAACAGCGGATCACAGTGGAATACCGCAAAGGCGGCGGACGTCAACAAAATGGCAGACATGCGGCCGCCCGCATGGAGCATCGATCCCTGCAGCACCCCGCGGAACATCAACTCCTCCAAAATGGCGGGCAGCAGGGCGGACACCAGCAGCAACAGCAAAACAGACGCCAGTCCGGTCGCGGCATAGTCCACAGGCAAGATGGTTACAGGGAGTTTCCAGCCGGTCTTTGCCATCAGGTAGACGACGACGTTGTTGAGTGAGAGCAGCATCACTGCCGCTGGTATCCCCAGCACCAGCGCCATCAGTATGGTACCGAAACCTGCGCTGCGTCGCCCGGTCACGACCCACCCCGGAACGGCGTGCCACCAGACGGAGAGCAGGGAAGGAAGTAAAATACAAAAGCCTTGCATCAGTACGATGGCCGCGACATACCCGGTCAGCCCGGATTTGTCGAGTCCCCAAAACCCATCCGGGACCAGATACCAGCAGAACTGTAGCAGGATCGAAAGCAAAGCATGCAACAGCAGCGCCGTGCCGGCAGCGTGTCGGACACTGCGGGCTCCCTCCGGTTCGGGGCGCGCTTTTTGTCGCCCGACCGATACGGTGCGGATGCCTGCCGGTCCGTTCACAACAGTCCCTGGAACAGCAAATCGGTCACCGCATTGCCCGCGACCAGGCACAAAAAGCAGGCGGCGGCAATAAAGGGCCCCAGGGGTGCCTGTCCGGACTCGTCCGGTTCAGCCGGAGAGGTCTGGTCCTCCCCTTGTTCTGCGGGATCCGGGACATCCTGCGCCTCCGTCACAGAATCGGAGGCATCGCGCTTTCTTTGACGGATCAACATCGGTACCGCCAGAAAAGCGGCGGAAACAAAAGTGGCAAAGAACAACAACGGCACCAACCGCAGCCCGGTCAACAGTCCGCAGGCGAAAAGCAGTTTCACATCTCCCATCCCCATCGCTTCGCGTTTCGTCAGCAACGAGGCGATGAATCCGACCAGAAACAACGTGCCCGCCGCGACCACTGCGCCGCCGATGCGGTCGACCGCGGTGTCCCGGATGCCGCGGCCTTCGAACAAATCGAGTGCCGCGCCCATGGCACCGAGCAATGCCAGAGCGATGACCGCCTGGTCGGGGATGATCTTGTTGAGCGCGTCCGGGATGGCGACCAGGACGAGCACACAAAACACCAAAGCCATCAACAGTGTACGCAACGTCAACCCGCCGGATAAAGCCGCGACCATGAAACCGGCGGCGGTCAGAAGCATCACACCCGCGGTGCCGATCTTCGAACGGATCCGCCGGGCGGGCGTCCAGTCCGGGTCGGCAGCCCGAAAACCGTAGTCCTGCAGCCAGCTTTCGGGCAGGTGATTGTACAGACGGACCAACAGCCAGCCGGCGCCCAGTCCGGCCAATACGATCAAGGGCAGCGTAGCGGGTTCCCGGATCATCGGCATAGGTGTGTCATACCCCCTGACTTTTTTTCCATTCTACATCAGAACATCTCTGGACGGCGTCTTTGGGGCCTCCCGTGCCATTTGCTTTTTGCACGATCGTCACATAGAATCAGTGGCGAACGGAGGTTCTTTCATGACCGACACTGACAACATCAAAAACCGCATCGAAGCCCATTTGAGGGCAGAAGCCGCCCGTAGTCATATATCCGCATCCCCCTGGGAATACTGGACCGCGCTTTCGCGCACCATCGTCGAAACCATCGCCGAAAACTGGGAAGAAACCCGGAAGCGTTATGCCACCGGCCGGCAGGCGCACTATTTTTCGGCGGAGTTCCTGGTCGGGCGCTCCCTGCAAAACAATCTGGTCAACCTGGGGTTGTATGAGACCGTGCGAGACGCGGTCTCGCAGCACGGATTCGACCTGGGAGAGTTGGAGGAACTGGAAGCGGACGCCGCGCTCGGCAACGGTGGACTCGGCCGCCTCGCGGCTTGCTTCATGGACTCCGCGGCGACCTCCGAGACACCGCTGACCGGATATGGTATTTTGTACCGGTACGGCCTGTTCCGGCAGGAGATTGAGCACGGGTTTCAACACGAATATCCCGACGTGTGGATGGAACGGGGATACCCCTGGCTGGTGCGCCGGGACGGGGATCGGCAGTGCGTCCGTTATCACGACATGGAAGTGTGGGCGGTTCCTTATGATCTGCCGGTGATCGGATTCGGCACCGGCAACGTCAACACCATCCGCCTGTGGAAGGCCGAGCCCGCCGAAGAGTTCGATTTCAACCTGTTCAACTCCCAGCGTTTCGACGACGCGGTCATACAGCGCAACCGGGTCAACGACATCTGGCGCGTCCTCTACCCCAACGACACTTCGTATGACGGCAAGGTATTGCGCGTGCGCCAGCAGTACTTTTTTGTCTCCGCCTCGCTGCAGGACATCGTTCGAAAACACAAAGAATCTCATGGCGGAGACCTGTCTGTGTTTGCGGAGTTCCATGCGATCCAGCTCAACGACACGCATCCCGCCATCGGCATACCCGAACTGATGCGCATCCTGACCGAAGATCACGGGATGGAATGGGAGCAGGCGTGGGACATCACGCGCAAGACGTTTGCCTACACCAATCACACCATCCTCTCCGAAGCCCTGGAAAAATGGGACATCGGCATTTTTCAGTATCTGTTTCCTGGACTGGTCGAGATCGTGCGCCGCATCGATGCGCAATTCCGGACCGAAATGGCAGGCCGCGGTGTTTCACACGATCGCATTCAGTTGATTGCCCCGATCGGGGACGGCAAGGCGCAGATGTCTTCGATCGCCTGTTATGGGTCGTTCTCCATCAACGGAGTCGCGGCGCTACCCACGCAGATTCTGCGAAACCGCGTGCTGCGGGACTGGCATCAGGTGTTTCCGGAGCGGTTCAGCAACAAGACCAACGGCGTCACCCCCCGGCGGTGGCTCAGGGTCAGCAATCCCGAGCTTTCCGCACTCTTGACGGACCTGTCGGGCGGCGAGGAATGGATCCGCGATCTGGACAAGCTTGCGCCTCTCGAAACCTATGCGGACGATCCGGTGGTGCTGCAACGGTTTTTGGACATCAAGCTGGAGAAAAAACGCCAGTTGGCGGCGTTCATCTATCAGCACGAGGGGGTCCGCATCGACCCCGAATCGGTGTTTGACATCCAGGTGAAACGGCTCCATGAATATAAGCGCCAGCTGATGAACGCGCTCCAGATCCTCCACCTGTACTGCCGAATTTTGGACAACCCCGAAATCGAGATGCCGCCTCAGACCTTTATTTTTGGTGCCAAAGCGGCGCCCGGATACTTTAGGGCCAAGGCGGTCATCAAGCTCATCAACGAGATCGCGCGGATCGTCAACCAGGATCCGGCGATGAAGGGGCGGCTGCGGGTGGTGTTTGTTCACAACTATAACGTGTCGGCCGGGGAAAAGATCTTCCCTGCGGCGGACATTTCCGAACAGATTTCGACGGCCGGATTCGAAGCCTCGGGCACCGGGAATATGAAAATTATGATGAACGGAGCGATCACGCTGGGCACGCTGGACGGCGCGAATGTGGAGATCGCCGAAGCGGTGGGTCCTGACAACATCCAGATATTCGGCGTACGCACCGAAGACATGGAAGCCACCCGTTCCTACTACAATCCGCAGTGGCACTACCAGAACACCCCGGGGTTGAAGCGGGTGGTGGACGCACTGGTCGACGGTACACTATCGGACGGCGATACGGGAATGTTCCGCGACCTGTACGACCATCTGCTCCACGGCAGCGACTGGCAGCCGGCGGATCCCTTTTTCGTACTGGGGGATTTCAAGGATTACGGAATCGCCCGGGACCTGCTGGTAAATTCCTATCCCGACCGCATGGCGTGGGCCCGCCGGTGCTGGATCAATATCGTCCGCAGCGGCCGGTTCAGTTCCGACCGCACCATCGCGGATTACGCACGTGAGATCTGGAAGGTGGGGCCCGTTCCGATCGGATGACTCCCGCAGGGCTGCTTGACAGCCGGACGGGAACGGACTATAAACATTCGGTATAAAGCGTAGATGGGGACTGACGTTCCGACACCGCACCCGTCAGAGAGGAACCGCCGCGGCTGTAAGCGGATCCCGGGAAGCGAGGAACAGTCACACCACCCCGGAGCGCCCCCAATCCGGGCCGATTTGATGCCGCGTTAAGGCATTCATGAGCGGCGGTGCCTGGAAAGCACCGCAAGCAGGGTGGAACCGTGGACTGTCATTGGCAGCCCACCCCTGTACCACACAGGGGCGGGCTGTTTTTTCGTCCCCATACAAGGAGGAAACAACCATGAGCACAGAAAATCCCTACACCTTCGAAAACAAAATCTATCGCGACACCTACCGGCATACCACCAGCCACATCATGGCCCACGCGATCCAACGGCTGTATCCGGGGACCCGGTTTGCCATCGGACCCGCGATCGAGGACGGATTCTATTACGATCTGGACTCCGAGATCACCTTCACTCCGGACCACCTGGCGCTCATCGAAGCGGAGATGCGCAAGATTTGCAAGGAGAATCTGAAGCTGGAACGCTTCGAACTCCCGCGATCCGAAGCACTGGACCGGATGCGGGACGAGCCCTACAAGCGGGAGCTGATCAACGAACTGCCGGAGGACGCGGTCATCAGCTTCTACCGGCAGGGCGATTTTACCGATTTGTGCGCCGGCCCTCATCTGGATGCCACCGGTCGCGTCAAAGGCAACGCCATCCGCCTGATGAGCGTCACGGGCGCCTACTGGAGAGGCGACTCCTCCCGCAAGATGCTCCAGCGCATTTACGGCACCAGCTTTCCCTCCAAGGTGGAGCTGGACGCCTATCTACTCCGTCTGGAAGAGGCAAAAAAGCGCGACCACCGCAGACTGGGCAAGGAGCTGGGGTTGTTCCTGCTGATGGATGAGGGACCCGGATTTCCGTTCTTTCTCCCCAAGGGTATGGTGTTGAAGAACACGCTGATCAACTACTGGCACGAAGTGCACAAGCGATATGGATACGTGGAGATCGGGACGCCTTTGATCCTGAATCGCAAATTGTGGGAAAAAAGCGGGCATTGGTTCCACTACAAAGAAAACATGTACACCACCGTCATCGACGAGGAAGACTATGCCATCAAGCCGATGAACTGTCCGGGCGGCATGCTGGTATTCAAGTCGGAACCCCACTCCTACCGGGATCTGCCCCTGCGGGTCGGCGAGTTGGGCCTGGTCCACCGGCACGAACTGTCGGGCACACTGCACGGGTTGTTCCGCGTCCGCTGCTTCACGCAGGACGACGCGCACATTTTCATGACGCAGGAACAGATGAAGGACGAAATCAAAGACGTCGCCCGGCTGTTTGACGAGGTGTATCCGCTGTTTGGACTGCCCTACCGGATCGAGCTGTCCACCATGCCGGAGAATCACATCGGGACCGAGGCGGAGTGGGAGGAAAACCAACGGATTCTGCGGGAAGCCATGACCGAGATGGGCAAGGAATTTGTCGTCAATGAGGGAGACGGCGCTTTCTATGGTCCCAAGTTGGATTTCCACCTCGAAGACAGTCTTGGCCGCACTTGGCAGTGCGGTACGATCCAGCTCGACAGCCAGTTGCCCGAGCGGTTCGAACTGGAGTATACCGGCGCGGACGGTGAGAAGCACCGTCCCGTGATGATTCACCGGGTGGTGTTCGGATCGATCGAACGGTTCATCGGCGTCATCACGGAGCATTTTGCGGGCGCGTTTCCCACCTGGCTGGCTCCGGTGCAGGTCTAAGTGTTGTCCATCACCGACCGCAGTCTCGATTATGCCTCCGATGTCGCCAAACGGTTGGACGCGGCGGGATTGCGGGTCGAAACCGACCTGCGCGGTGCCAAAATCGGGTACAAAATCCGCGAAGCCCAGTTGCAGAAAATCCCTTACATGCTCGTGGTGGGGGACAAGGAGGCCGAAGCTGGTGCAGTGGCCGTGCGAAGCCGAACGGAGGGCGACCTCGGGGTCATGTCGCTGGAGGACTTTGCAGCCCGTGTCACTGGAGAAGTCGCTACCCGGGCACGGTAGTCCGTTCCAGTTCGACAAAGAAGATAAGAGGGCGGGGAGCATCCCAGCCAGCGGGTTTAATTTTGAGATGTAAAACAAAAAAATACTAAATTGCATAACAAACCGCATTAGAATTTTCAGAAGCATTAGCACAATAATAAATAATGAGGATAGACTATTAAATCTATCCTCGTTATTTATTAATTTCCAAAATAGAAAATATTATTATTTTACCATCCATACATATCAAAGTTTATTCCATATCTATAGTTTTCTATCGCTTTCCTAACATAAGGTATCATATTATCTGGCAGGCTATCTAAGTTATGCCAAGATAAATCGTCACACATATGTTTTTCCATGTTTGTTATCTTGCCCTTCCACTTGTCTGCCATTAAGAAAAAATCTACTCTTTCCGTCGCAGTTTTTCTGTGAAAAACACCTATTATTTCAAGGTCTTTTAGTTCTATGATTATCCCTGCCTCCTCTAATGCTTCTCTTGCCATTGCAGATTTTAGATCCTCATTACCATCTAGATGCCCTGCGATTACACTATATTTCCCATCCTCATATCCTGTATTAAATCTTCTAAGTAAAACTATTTTATTGTCTTGCAATAAAAAAAGATGTACCGCCACTGGCATCATAAATCTTTCGCTATTCATAGAAAGTCCCCCTTAATGAAGCGTCTCAATTTCATAAAAGATAATAAAATCGAAATATAAATCTTGTGAGATTTTACATGCTGTCTCTTTGTGAGTTGATTTCCAAATATGTGGTTTGCCCCTCAAAATCAAACCCTTTGGGAGCACCCGTCCTCTCTATTTGTCCGTTCGATTGTTATCCGAACTAGAAAAGCTGTTGGAAAAACTGCAGGATGGGTTCTCGATAGCGTATGGCGGAAAAAACCAGCGTCAGCACGACCGCGGACAACAAGGCGCCGAGGATCG
>JAAYKS010000179.1 GCA_012522285.1 Clostridiaceae bacterium
ACGTTCTCCATAATCCAACTGGCTTTGGCAGCGGAGAAATAGGGCGACAGGCGGAGTCCGGTGCGTTTCCGCACGAACTCCGCGTACCCTTCCGCCTCCATTTTTTTACAGATCGAGGTCGCGCGTCCGCACTGCCATGTGATGGCGTTACAAACAGGAGAACCTGTTCTCCCGTCCCAGGCCAGGATCGTTTCGCGCTGGTTGGAGATCGTCAACGCCAGGATCCGGGAGGGAATCGACACGTCGTCGATGCCGTTTTTTTGCAGTACCTGGTCGATGGCTGCCAGCGCGTTGTCCCGGATCTCCTCTGGATTTTGTTCCACCCATCCCGGTCGGGGGTAGGTCTGCCCGTGCGGGACGGATGCCCGCTCAACCAGACTCCCAGCTCGGTTGAAAAGGAAGGCTTTGGTCGCCGACGTGCTTTGGTCGACCGACAAAATCAGCGGACCCGAAGCATCAGCGGCGCAAGTCACGGCTGGGTCCTCCGCAGCCGAACCGCTATATAGGGGCGAGCGGGCAGATCCACACGGAAGGTTCCCTCGTGCACCCCCTCGACGTTCTCGACGGTCATGTTCCAGGTGTCGATCACGTCCACTTCATAACGTTCTCCGACCGGCATTTCGAACATCTTCCACGCGGGTTGATTGAATCCGAAATAACACAGATAATATCGGTTCCGTCGCCCGAAGTAGGGGGGATTGCGGTCACTCGCGGATCCATCGGGAACGTAATCCATCGTTTCGTCGAAATCCGCTTCGACGATATTGCGCAAGAATGCGATTCGAGCAGGACTCCCTCCGTGCAACTCCCCACCTTTGGACCACCACAGTACCTCCTCTGGGTTCCAGTAGGTTTCGCCATGTCCGACGTAACCGCCCCGGAGGGTTCCCTCCCAGAATCGGCGGACCATCTCCTCAGCGGTGATGTTGCCCCAATTGTTCGGGATGTCTCCCTCGTAGGCGCATTCGTCGACCACGACCGGTTTCCGGTATCTCGTAAGCCATTCGTCGACATATTCTGACGTTTTGTACCAGTCGGTCCGCTGGATGCTGCAATGGGTGATCCAGGGACGGGTATGGTCGTAGGAGTGGAAACAATGGTGGATCGACCGCAAACGCTGCCACGGATCCGCGTCCGCGACAAGTGCGGCCATGCGTTCCCAATCCGCCAGGGTCTTGGACTTCATGAGATCGTATTCGTTGGCAAACGACCACCAGACATTGCGAAACGCCGCCAGCCGGGCGACGACATACCGCAGGTATCGGTCATCCGCCTCCGCACCGAGGTTGGCAAATCCCCATCGGTCATAGGGGTGAAACAAGATGAGATCCGCTTCGATCCCACGTGTAGCCAGATCGGCAATCCGGTGTTCCAGATGCCGGAAAAAGGACGGATTGAAACGGGTGGTGTCCCAACCCGTGTCGGGGTGACCTTCAAACGGGTACATCTCCGGCTCGTCTGTATTGAATGTATAGTGTTTCGGGAATACGCACATCCGGATCTTGTTGAAAGGCGAGGCCGCCAGAGAGCGCAATGTCCGTTCCTCCATGGCGTTACCCTGATGGGTCCAGGCATAGCAGGTCGTTCCGAATGGATGATAAGGAGTGCCGTCTTCATATGCGAAACGGCGGGAAGATGCGATTCGGACGGGGCCGTGGTTACCGTCGGCTGCAGGCAGGCAGGAAAATGATCCCGCCTTGCTGTCGAGTTCCTGTCGATTGCTGTGGGTGTTCCAGTGCCATGTGCCGAGTATGTCCGGCATGAACCGGATCACATAGCGCACGTCTCCATCATAGAAACCGGGTACATGCACC
>JAAYKS010000019.1 GCA_012522285.1 Clostridiaceae bacterium
CCGCGCCTCACCCCGGCCAGACCGAATCCATCGCGGCTTTGACGCGGGCCGCGGCCTGTTCAAACGGCAGATCCCCCAGGGACGGAGTGAACGGCTCCGGCTGCACAGGACCGTCGTAACCCAAGCGCTTCAACCCTTCGAAAAAATCCGCGAACCGCAGTACCCCGGTCTCGCCTGGTAGGCAGCGTTCCGCATCCTGCTGTTGTTCGTGGGTTCTCCCGGCCGGTGCGTCCATGATGTGAGCGTGCACCACCCAGGAGACGTCCGGAATGCGCGCGAAATCCGCGAGGGTGTGCCCCGCAAGATCCCAATGAAATACGTCGAGCAGCAGACCGGTCCGTTCCGGGCCGACCGCCTGGCAAAGCTCCATCATCTGGTCCATCGTGTGCGCAAACTCATACTTGTGGCCGAAACGCATCGAGGGCGGACCGATAAACTCAAGACCCAGCCGGATGCCATGCTCGCACAGGATGTCCGTGACATCGGACAGACGGCGGCGGTGAAACGAAAAATTGTCGCCATAGTCCATCGTGTCGGAAAAGGGAAAGATCCAGGTGATGCATCGGTCCATGCCGAGCGCTTCCGCATAGGGCGCGATCCGCTCCAGCTCCGCAAGCCCCGTCTTATACGTAGCCTCGTCCTTTCGAAACTCAACCGGCAAGGTGAACCCCGCGGCACGGATGCCGTATCGGGCCAATATCTCGCGGGAAGCGGAGATGTCGGGACGCTCCTCGAGCGGGAGATCCAGCCAGACCGCGTCGAAACCGGTCGCGGCCGCCACGGGAACGGCATCGGCGAGATGGCAAGGATGCGCGATGGCACCCGGGGCGAGGGTTTTGAGCATACTCGTATCCTCCTGACGAAGTGGAGTGATCGTTCTAACGCAACAATCATTTCCTGCTTCGATTGTACCTTGTCACTTGACCGACCGCCATCTGTGGAATTGTTGCATTTTTTTCAAATGTGATACGATAAAACAAATATTGGCAGATGGCATATGTCGGTTCTGAGGGGGATGTCCGATGAAAAAAGCTGTGTGGATTTATGTCGCTGTTTTCTGCTTGATTGGTTGTATATCGTGCACCTCGGAACCGGGGGCGACGATCCCTCAACCGGAGACGTCTTCCTCGGGTCCGACGACCACCCGCCTCTCCCCCACGTCTCCTCCGTTGACTCCCACCGCAAGTGGCAATCCCAATCCCGCGTGGAACATTCCGGATCTTTTCATCGATCAGCCGATTCAGTCGGTGGTGGAAGGCACGCTGCTCTATCAATCAACCGTCGATCTTGTGGATTCCGGGATCCAGGCGGAAATCACACACGGTTCCGTGACCATTCCCTCGCCCGCTATAAGCAATGTGCCAGAGGATTACCTGGTCGGAGTCGACAGCAACCAGAATCTGTATTTCATACAGTACAAATCCCAGAAGATCACAGAACAGGACGCAGCATCGGAAGCCCGCCCGGCTGCATTGGTTCAGGTGAGCCTGACGACCGGGGAAAGTCGTGTTCTCCGGCTGTTTGCATCTGCCAACGCGTGCTTCATCGCAAACAATGACCGGTATGTCGTCTGGGCAGAACACGCAGGTACCGCGCTCAATACAGGCAACTACGAAATATTCATCCACTCGTTCGAAAGCGGCAGGCTTGCCTCGTTCACCCTCCCCTTGGCGGATGGAAGCGAAACCAGCTTGTTTGCGGGGGCGGATTCATATGTCCTGCATGGCGGCCACTTGTATTATGAGGTCATTGACGCTGTTCGAGGCGGCAGGAAAACAGGCGCCAGTCTATGGGATTACGACATCGGCAATCAAAGCGCCCGGCTGATGGCACGGGACGCGTGCAATCCTTTCCTCTCCGGCGGCGAGCCCGCTTTTGTCGCGCTGGGCCCCAATGGGGAATGGCTGGAGGCAAAAACGGAGGACGGAAACACATTGCTTGTTTTTGACGATATGGAAACCTCGTCAAACGGGTGGAAGGCGGTCCTGGCGGGGAACTATGCAGTGGAGTCCGGACGTTTCGAAGAATCCGGATCGACTATTCCCCCGTCATTGTCCGAGTATAAAGACGAAAAAGGTCTACACGGAGCCTGGCTGCTGCTGGATTCCGGAAATACCAAGTCCCCCCTGGCCATGTGCGTGCGGTCCGGCCGCATCACGGATCTGGCTGCCACCGACCACCTCGTCGCCGCAAGTACCACTGATCCCGACACACCGGTCCTGCTCTATGACATGGCCGGCAACCATCTGATCTGCACAATAGAAGGAGAAAGGGCGAGTGGCTGGTTCTGGTTTACGGATCGCGGACTGGTGCTGTCGGATGTCTCTCCAGTGGAAAACGGCACCCGGTACGAATGTACGTTTGTTGATATAAACTAAACAGTTCGCCATCGTTGCCAGATAGTCCCTCGATAAATGTGGGTCGTGATCACAAAAGTCCCTCGACTTTTGTGATTTAGGCCCACATAAGTCGAACGAGTTTTGTGATTCCGTGTTACACTCTTGATGAGGTGACACACAATGGAACGACATGCGATGCATTATCTGGATACATGGAGATCCCGGCGTGGACACCTGCCGCTCGTGCTGCGCGGTGCCAGACAGGTTGGCAAGACATGGTTGATGCGGGAGTTCGGAAAATTGCGGTATGCCAAGACCGCCTATGTTAACTTCGAAGGAAACGAGCGCATGCAACAACTGTTCGGGATGGACTACAACATTCCGAGAATCCTGGCTGGGCTGCGAATCGAGACCGGGATCGATATCCGCGCAGAAGATACACTGCTTGTTTTTGACGAGGTTCAGGAAGTCCCTCGCGCGCTCACAAGTTTGAAGTACTTTCAA
>JAAYKS010000180.1 GCA_012522285.1 Clostridiaceae bacterium
CCCGGAGAAACCGTTTTTCCAGCGAATACCCGTCGATGGCCCCGTTCCTGAACTGGTCAAACAGTGCCAGGTCCGCGGACAGGTCGTCCGGATGCGAGATCTCGGGCCAGGGGATCGAGACCAGCTGGTCGGCTTTTCTCCCCAGAATCTGTTCAAACATCGGATTCATGCTCATGGACGGGGAGTCGGACTGGAAAACGAAGTTTTTGTCATTTACGATGGCGATTCCGATCGGGGCCTGTGAAAAGACATTCCGATAGAGCGCTTCGTCATAGGCAAGCTTTTTGCTGAGTCGTTTGAGGGTGGCTTGTTGCGTCCAGGCGTTCAGCGCCGCCAGCAGCAGGAGCACAAACCCTGTGGTGATAACCAGATCCGGGACCATGCGCTCCCGGATCCGCGCATTCCACTCTGCTGCGTCGTAGTCGATCCCGAACACCGCGAGAATCTCTCAGTTGACCGGATCCCGGACCGGAACCAGCGCGCTGATCCATTCTCCCCACCGGTCCCGTGTCGGGGGCGTCAGCGTGGTCTGTCCGGTCCGGAAAGGGAGACGGTAGACTTCCGAAGCTTCACTGTACAGCTGACCCGGCGGAGAATAGTCGGGGGAATCGGGAAGTTCCGAATCCATCAGGATGATAAGCTGGCCGTCACGCTCGCTCAGCAGATAGGCGAAGTGGATGGGATTGGTCGTCTGCACCATGCGGATCAGGCTGGCTTTGGTGATTTCGTAATCCGGATTGTCCAGGTCGTCGGAACTCCCGGACAGACGGGCGATATGTTCCGGATGCATGACGGCCTCCAGCGACTCCGCCAGCATTGTGACTTCAGCAGCGGCGATGCGTTCATACCGATGCAAGGAATACCATAGATAGGAAATTCCGATGGCTGCGACCAGGAGAACAAAGGCAGCGATGCGCAGAAGGTGCTTCCCGGGCGGAACGGGCGAGCGGGGCGTTTTTGGCTCAGGTTGCTTGCTCCATGCTGTCACAGCGATATCTCCTATGCAATATAAATACAACTAAAACAAAAAGAGAAAATACGAGTGCGTTCACTGGAGAGGCGAAAGTTCATTCATAAACCAATGAGAAAAGACTACCCGATCAGAGGGACATTCGTCTAGCGGTTTTGACTATTTTTTCATACCTGTGTCGAAAATCTTGCAATCTGCTCGATTGTTGTTACAATTGTGTGGACTCGGGCAGATTCTCCGATTAAGACGAATTTGTGCAATCGAAAGAACATAGAACAGGCGGAAAAGAGACCGAAACGTATGCGTATCCCTCATGACGATCACTACAAAAACATCTTCGATCACACCATGGGCGCGTTGCTGCACCTGGCGCCGGATGGAAGTGTCTCGGAGGCAAATCCTGCCGCTTGCCGGTTGTTCGGATTTTCGGAACCGGAACTTCTCCATATGTGTTACGACGATCTGATCTCCGGCGATCATGACACCTTACACCCCATGTTCGAGGAGGGGGTGCGGGCGGGGGAAGTGACCGCTGAACTGCAATGCAGGCGTTCAGACGGATCGAGCTTTCCGGCACTGGTACTTTCCTCTTCCTATTTTGATCACAACCGGGATTTGTGGTCCGTTCTGCTGGTGCGGGATCTGTCCACCATCTAAGAGGTGGAAAGGAGATGGATCGAAGCACACGAGGAATGGAGACAGATCGCGCTGTACGATCCGATTACCGGCATCCTGAACCGCAGGGGGTTTTTGGAACAGTGCTCCAGGGAACTGAGCCGGGCGGCGCGCAACCGGTATCCGGTCTGCCTCCTGATGATCGACTTTGACCACTTTAAAAAAATGAACGACACCTATGGGCATCAGATCGGGGACAAACTCCTGGAACGCCTCACGGAAGAGATCCGGGACGCGGTGCGCCCGTATGACTGCCTGGGCCGGTTTGGCGGAGACGAGTTTGTGATCTGTCTCCCCCAGGTGGCACTCGAATCGGGGATTGAGATCGCGGAGCGCCTCAGAAGACGCGTCGAAAAGCAACAGTTCCCCATCCTGGAACATATCCTCGGCGTGACCATGAGCATCGGGA
>JAAYKS010000181.1 GCA_012522285.1 Clostridiaceae bacterium
GACTCTTACTGCGACGGTCTCGGCGACTGTCTGCCCGAATGTCCCACGGGGGCCATCACCATAGAGGAACGAGAAGCCGCGGCTTTTGACGCCGCGGCCGTGGCAGCTGCAGGGTGCCATGTACCGTTTTCCGGCTGTCCCGGCTCTCAGACTCGCACGTTGCGGCCTTCCCGCCAGGATGAAACGGCATCCGGGTGTGCCTGTCACGCAGCCCCTGCTGCAAAATCCGCCACCAGGAATCATCCAGTACCGGATCCGGCCGTACCAACCTCCGAGTTGGACGGGCCAACTTCTGAGCTGGCCGTGCCAGTGTCGGAGCTGGTCGGGCCAACTTCTGAGTTGGCCGTGCCAGTGTCGGAGCTGGCACAGTGGCCCTGCCAGATCAAGCTGGTGCCGGTCAACGCGCCCTGGCTCAAAGGCGCCCGGTTGCTGGTCGCGGCCGACTGTGCAGCGTTTGCGGCAGCCTCGTTCCACGCCGACTACATGAAGGGACGGATCACACTGATCGGATGCCCCAAGCTCGACGGGGTCGATTATGCGGAAAAACTGGGTGCGATCCTGCGCGCCAACGACATCCGCAGCGTCCTGGTCGTCCGGATGGAAGTGCCTTGCTGCGGAGGCCTTGAGCGAGCGGTAACAGACGCGCTGTTGTCCAGCGGGAAAATGATCCCCTGGCAGGTCGTCACACTGGCGACCGACGGACAAGTACTCGAAGACTGACGCGCGGTGCAGTCTCCCCGCTTCCGCAAGGTCGGGGATGCGGTATACTCGTTTCAGGAGGTACATGCCATGTACGATGTCATCATCATCGGCCGGGGTCCGGCCGGGTTGTCCGCGGCGCTTTATGTCGTGCGCGCAGGCCAGTCCGCACTGGTGGTCGCCCAAGACGACGGCCAGATCGCCAAAGCCGAAAAAGTCGACAATTATTATGGATTTTCCGAAACCACGTCCGGTCCGGAACTCCAGAAAAACGCATTGGCCCAGGCACGCAGACTGGGCGTGGATTTCGCGGAGGGGACGGTCACCGGGATTGTCTGGGACGACCACTTCCGCGTCTCGTCCGCCGAAGGAGAATGGGAAGCCCGGGCAGTGATTCTCGCGACCGGGATGCCCAAGCGCAAGTCCCGTCTGCAAGGCCTCGACCTATATGAAGGAAAGGGCGTCAGCTACTGTGCGACATGCGACGGCTTTTTCTATCGCGGCAAAACCGTTGGTGTCATCGGAAACGCCGATTACGCGTTGCACGAAATCCATGACCTGGTCCCGTTCGCCGGTTCCATCTTCTGGCTGACAAACGGACGGCCTGTTGCGCTCTCCAAACCGCTTGTCTCCCTTCCCGATAAAACCTCAATCGACGAACGTCCCCTTGCCAAAGTCGACGGCGACGGCGAGGTCCTACGGGAGATCGTATTTGAAGATGGTTGCCGTACACACGTGGACGGCATCTTTGTCGCGGAAGGCACTGCCTCAGCCACAGATTTTGCGCTCAAGCTCGGGATCGAGACGGCAGGCAACGCCATCCGGACCGACCGGGACGGTCGCACCAACCTGCCGGGTTTCTTCGCGGCGGGTGACTGCACCGGCGGTATATTACAGATCTCGGTCGCGGTCGGCGAGGGCGCTACAGCCGGTCTGGCGGCGGCCAAGTTTGTGAGAGAGAAAAAGGCGGAGGAGAAAAAGGCCGCGACATGACCTGCCAGCCGCTGGCAATCCACACATCGTTCCCGGCGTTCCGCCTCCCTGGCGGAACGCTTTTTTTATCGCGCGGCGCGCAATGCGTTGAGAACGGCTATCAAACCAATTCCGACATCTGCAAACACAGCCTGCCAGATGCCGCCCCACCCAAGGGCAGCCAACAGCACCACCGCGGCTTTGACCGCGAGGGAGAGCACAACATTTTGCCGTGCCACCCGGGTGGTTTTGCGGGCGATTCGGATGGCGTCTCCGATCCGGCCCAACCGGTCGGACAGAATCACGATGTCAGCGCTTTCGATGGCTGCATCTGATCCGGCAGCTCCCATGGCGATACCGGTGTCCGCCCGCGCCAGCACCGGGGCGTCGTTGATCCCGTCCCCGGCAAAAGCGACCGTCCCCACGCCGGCGCGGTCGAGGATCAAGCCTTCGATCCGGTCCACTTTGTCGTCGGGCAGCAGGTGTGCGTGATATTCCTCCACACCGACAGCGAGGGACACGCTCTGTGCGGCGTCCTCCGAGTCACCGGTCAACATGACAATCCGGTCCACGCCGAGATGGCGCAACGACTGGACCGCGTCTGCCGCATCCTCGCGAATCCGGTCTTCCAGTGTCACGCGTCCCGCATAGGTGCCGTCCACCGCAAACAGGACCGACCGCTGCGCGTCTTGCATCGTGTCAACCTCCGACGGATCCGGTCCGCGATCCCGTTGCGGAAGACCAGAAACTTCGCGCGAAACCATAAACGACAGGTTGCCACCCAGTACCGTGCGGCCGTCGACGAGGGCTTCCATCCCCCTGCCCGCCCACTCGCGGGTTTGCGATACTTCGGGAAGCGTGGAAGAAGGTACGGCTACATCGGAAAAGGCTTGCGTTAGCGCAGTGGCCACCGGGTGTGTGGAATGGTGTTCCAGCACATAGGCGTACCGCCGCAGCCCGTCCAGGTCCAACGGACCATCCGACGCGACTTCAACTGCCGACACCCGGAGGCTGCCGTGCGTGAGGGTACCGGTTTTGTCGAACGCCAGCGTGCGTACTGCCGCCAGACGGTCCAGATGCATCCCACCCTTGACCAGGATTCCCCGCCGTGCAGCCGCTCCGATCCCCGCAAAATATCCCAGTGGAACCGACAGGACCAGGCCACACGGGCAGGAGACGACCAACAGCATACAGGCTCGATAGATCCATTCTCTCCAAGGCTGGCCGGTCAGCAACGGGACTCCCACTGCCATCAAAAAAGCAATCGCGACCATGGCCGGGGTGTAAATTTTGGCAAATCGTGTGATAAACCGTTCCGCCCGGGCTTTGCGCGCAGCGGACCGCTCGACCGATTCCAGAATACGCGCCGCGGCAGAATCCCTGTAACGCCGCAGGACTTCCAGTTTCAACGGGCCTCCCCCGTTCACGCTGCCGGACAGCACCTCGTCCCCCTGTGCCACATCGCGGGGGAAAGACTCGCCGGTCAGAGCGGAAACGTCCAGGGACGACTGTCCGTCGAAGATGCGCCCGTCCACCGGGACGCGCTCCCCCGGGCGAACCAGGATGTGCTCTCCGGGCAGGACGATCTCCGGCGCGACCTGTTCCGTCCCGCCCTCCAACAACCGGGTGACGGTGTCGGGCTGCCAGTCGACCAACGAGCGGATCGAAGCGCGCGAACGGTCGGCAGCGCGTTCCTGCAATGTATCGCCGATGCGGTAAAACAACGCGACCGCCACAGCTTCCGGGTATTCTCCGATCGCAAAGGCCGCTAGCGTCGCGATCGCCATGAGGGTGTTTTCGTCAAACAGGCGCCCGTGCAACACGCCCCGGGCTGCACGGAGCAGTATCACGCCTCCAAAGGCTATATAGGCGACGACGTACAACAGGATGCGCACCGTCTCCCCGATCGGTAGTAGGAGCGCTCCCGCAGCCGCCAGTCCGCCCAGCGCCCATAGCGACATCCGTCTCCAACTGGAGCCGGGCTTTTCCGGCTCTTGTCCGCGATATGCACAAGTGGGGCAGGAAACTCCTTCGTCCTCCGAGAAACCGGGTGCGCCGGCGTATTCTTTTTCGGGATCGTTTCTCCCTCTCATAAAAGCCGTTTCTCCTTCACATGTTCCGCGGCAATTCTGAAAATGCCTTCGACATGCCCGTCATCCAGTGTGTAGTATCGGTTTTTTCCCTCTTTGCGCACTTGTACTAACCGGGCCAGCCTGAGGGTATGCAGCTGGTGGGACACCGCTGACTGGCTCATCTCCAGCATGTTCTCCAGCTCTTGTACACTGCGTTCCGTACCGTCCAGCGCCTCGATGATCCGGAGGCGGTTCGTATCTCCCAGCACCTTGAACAATTCTGCGATCTCCGAGAGCAACCACTGTGTATCCATTGTTTGTGCTTCTGTCATTGCCATGGTTCGTGTGCACCTCCACGCATTCTTACATGAGCATGTATTCATATTATAGCGCAAAAAGACCCCACCGCAAGACCCTGGGATACGAATCACACGATGGGTGACATGGAATCAGTCAAATCGTTCGCCGAGAGTGATATCCAGATCCCGATATCCTCCCTCGGAGCGGAAGAGGGTGACGACCACCTGATCTCCGGGCTTGTGGCCATCGATGGCTCCGGTCAACGCGGCGAGGTTGTCGATCGGCTGTCCGTTCCACGCCGTGATGACATCTCCGACCTCCACCCCCGCTTCCTTGGCGGGACCGCGATCCGCAACACGCGCGACATAGACGCCGCTTTCCGGGAGCCCGTACTGATCGCGCACATTCGCATATTCCGCATCCTGCAGGATCGTCACACCCAGATAAGGCCTGGCTTGCTGACCGGTTCCGGTTTTCAGATCCTCAAAGATCCGGATCGCCAGATTGGAGGGAATCGCAAAGTTGACCCCCTCGTACTCGTCTTTGGCAAGTCCGGCATTGTTGATGCCTATCACCCGTCCGGAGGAATCCAGGAGCGCTCCACCGGAATTGCCCGGATTGATGGCCGCGTCGGTCTGGATCAGCTGCATCGCGACGCCGCTTTCCAACACGACTTCACGGTCCAGTCCGCTGATCACACCCGAAGTCACCGATCCCATAAACTCCAGTCCGGCCGGATTGCCGATCGCGACGGTCAGTTGACCGACCCGCACGGCATCCGAATCGCCGAATTGGACCACCGGCAGGCCGGTTTTCTCGATCTTCAGAACCGCCAGATCGGTTTGCGCGTCGCGGCCGACCAGCCGGGCGGGGTAGGTCTCTTGGCCGTCCGTGCGATAGACGGTCAGTTTCGTACCGTTGACGTAATTTCCCGCACTGTCGCAGACGACGTGGTTGTTGGTCAGAATATAGCCGTCCCCGGACATGACGATCCCTGAGCCGGACCCTGTCTCTGCGAAAAGCACGCCGGTAGGGATCTCGACATAAATGCCGACGATGGACGGTCCCGCCACTTCGGCGACCCGCATGACGGTGGTTTCATAATCCGGAGGGTTTCCCTCGACAGGAATTCCAGGGGTCACGGTAATGGCAGGAGGCGTCGAGGTCGCGGCCGGCAGGGTTCCTGCGGGGTCAGAAGCCGCAGGGAGAAGACCGCCGAGAAACACCGCTCCGGTCACGGCCGCTCCGATCACGGCCGAGGCCATCGCGACGATTGCGGTTCCCAGCAAAGTTCGTGTGCGTGAACTCATGACGTGCCCTCCGATGTCGCATCGTTGTCACTGGATCCGGCTTTCCGATCCGCGTTGTCTTCCCCGCGGGGTTGCGTCTGTTCTCGTGCGATCTGTTCCAGCCGGCGCAACCGGTGACTCATCCCCGACTTGCCAATCGGCGGAGACATATGCTCCCCGAGTTCGCGGATAGACAAACCCGGATGGGCGAGCCGCACCCTTGCGGCCTCCCGCAAATCCTCCGGAAGCACAGACAAGCCACCGGTTTTCTCCATCTCGCGGAGCAGTTCCAGCTGACGGGCGGACGCGTGCGCCACCCGCGTGGAGTTGGCGGTATCGCAATTGACGACCCGGTTGACCGCGTTTCGCATGTCTTTTTCCACCCGGAGGGTCTCAAACGACAACAGCGCGGCATGCGCGCCTGACGCCCGCAAAAAATCCGCCAGATACCCGCCGTCTTTGAGATACACCATATGGAAGGCCTGGCGGACCGCCAGGTGAGGCCGGATTCCCTCGGCACGCAACAAACGGGCGGCCAGCCGTATCGGTGCCTCATACCGGCTGATGATTTCAAGGTGATACCCTTTTCCCGGATCCCCGATCGATCCGCCGGCGAGAAACATGCCCCGTAGCGCCGCTCGGCGGCAACAGGGGGAAGAAAACGACGAGGCGGAAAAGGCATGGGTCAGCGGATCGAATCCGTGCTGTTCCAGCAGCTCCCCGATGCGGGCACAGGCGCCCGGGTTTTCCAGAGCGACCTGGTGATGTCCTCCCTCGCGCCGCAACACGGGATCTGCTCCGGACAGCGCAGCGATCTGTTCGGCCCACCGTGCGGCATAGGAGGGATATGCGGTGTTCATGAGAATCCCGCCCGGTGTCAGACGTGCGGCCAGCGCAAGCGCGGCCAGCGCCTCCGCCTCCCTGCAGCAAGCGGTGCGGTTCTCCCATCGGATCAGCTCGTCTTTCACATCATGCGAGAACGCCATCCGGAACCGGTTCCTCCCTGCGCGCTCGACCGCATTCTACGGCCGCGGCCATGACCGTGCGCGCCAGCAAATCGCTGTCGTGCCGGATCTTGTCTCCATCCTCGACCGCCATAGGCGCGGCAACCACTTCCAGACCTGCCTGCTCCAGCTTTTGGATCGCCATCCCGACCGGGTCCGACTGTTCTGTCGCATAGCGTGCGAGCAACGGAGCCGAAAGGTCGGGCCCGTTGCTGTTCACGATGCAGCAGTCCAGAAAACCTGCCGTTTCGGATCGGCCGACATGTCGAAGCAGGGCTTCGACATGTCGCCAGGCGTCATACCCGCAAGTTTCTGCGGGTTGTGTCATGACATTGCATACGTAGATGCAGGGGGCGTTGCTGCGCAGGATCGCATTGCGGATGCCGGGAAACAGCAAGTTGGGAATCACACTGGTATACAGACTTCCCGGCCCCAAAACGATCACGTGGGCATCGTCGATCGCCTGTACAGCCTCTTCCATCGGTTCCGCGTCATCCGGTTCCATCCGGATTTCACGGATCTCGTTGCTCTGGTCAGGTACGCGTTCTCCGATCGAACTCTCGCCGCGGATGACCGTGCCATCCGCGAGTCTCGCAGAGATTTGAATGTCCTGCAAAGAGACCGGAAGCACCCGTCCCGTGATCGCAAGCACCTGGGAAAAGGCACAGACCGCCTCGTAAAAATTGCCGGTGACCGAAGTCAGGGCCGCGAGGAACAGATTCCCAAAATTCTGACCCTTGAGGCGCCCGTCCGCAAACCGGTACCGGATGAGTTCATTCATCAGGGGTTCGGTTTCAGCCAGTGCCAGGATGCAGTTCCGGATATCGCCCGGAGGCAGCATGCGGAGGTCTTCCCGGAGCATTCCAGAGGAACCGCCGTTGTCGGCGACCGTGACAATCGCCGTCAAATTGTGGGTATAACGTTTCAGGCCACGCAGCATGGTGGACAGTCCCGTCCCGCCCCCAATGACGACGGTTTCGGGACCATACTCGGGTCTGGCAAGCTGGTTGGCCAAACGCTGTTGGAGGGTGTCTGTAAAGTGTTTCATCGAGGTCTTATTCCCCTTGGACCGCGGCATCCGGATCGGGTGCTTCGTAGGCACCGTCTTCGCGGTTCTCGCGCGGATCTTTGTCGATGTCCCGATGGATGAGGATCACGGGCTGACCGGAGGGTTTGAGTCGCGCAGCCAAGTCGACCGCCATCGCCACAGACCGGTGCCGTCCTCCCGTGCAGCCGACTGCGATGACCAATCGCTGTTTTCCCTCGCGCTGGTAGAACGGGATGGTATGCAGCAAAATTTTCTCCTGCAGATCCATGTAGCGGCCGGTTTCCTCGAAAGAGCGGACATATTGGCTGACCTCCGCGTCGAGGCCGCTCAGCATCCGGAATTCCTGTATGTAAAATGGATTCGGGATAAATCGCACATCCATCACGATGTCCGAATCGGGCGGCAGACCATACTTGAATCCGAACGACTGGATGAGGATCGACATCCCTTTGCTCTCTTCGTCCTTGCCCAGGAGGTGGTGGAGCCGGTCCCGCAGCTCCGCCGGCGACAGCCGGGAGGTGTCGATGACCTCGGTAGCATACGACTTGAGTGGAAGCAACCGCTTGCGCTCTTCTTCGATCGCATCGGGCAGGCTGGTATCTTTGGCCAGCGGGTGGTTTCTGCGTGTCTGCTTGTACCGTGCGATCAGTTCGGTCGTATCCGCTTCGAGAAAGATCAACGTACAGGGGATGCCGGTGTCAAAGACCTTTTGAAGCGCGGGAATCAGCCCCTGAAACATGTCGACGCTGCGGATGTCGACGACAAACGCGAGTTTTTCGATGGATACGCCGGCTTTGCCGCCCTGCGCAAAGGCACGGATCATTTCGGGCACCATCGGAGGCGGCAGGTTGTCGACGCAAAAATAGCCCATGTCCTCGAGACACTTTGCCGAAAAACTCTTGCCTGCCCCTGACATGCCGGTTAATATAACAACTTCCATCCGAACCCTCCCCGACCAGGAACCTTCCTGCTGGTACTTACCATTCTCCGATAAAGCGAATCTCCGTCTCCAGCAGTACCCCGGTGTGCTCCCGGACGACAGTTGCCACGTGGTCTGTAAGTGCTCGGATGTCCGCCGCGCTGGCTCCACCGGTATTGACGATGAAGCCGGCATGTTTTTCCGATACCTGGGCACCGCCCACGCGCGATCCGCGCAAACCGCTGTCCGCAATCAGTTTTCCGGCATAGAACCCCGCGGGGCGCTTGAAGACACTGCCCGCGCTGGGCCACTCCAGTGGTTGGGACTGTCTGCGCCTCGCGCCCAGCTCGGCAATGCGTGCCTGGATCCGGTCGGGGTCCCCCCGCCGGAGCATCAGCTGCGTTTCGAGGATGATCGCGCCGGAATCCATCAGCGCGCTTGTCCGGTATCCAAACCGATGATCCGCCATATCGATCGATTCCGGTGCCAATGAAGATGTCAGCACCTGGGTCTTTGTCACGATATCCGCCATGCACCCGTCGTAGGCACCGGCGTTCATGAACACCGCACCGCCGACCGAACCGGGAATACCACAGGCAAACTCCATACCGGTCAATCCAGCTGACGCGCAGCGGATCGCCACGCCGGAAAGCAACGCGCCTGCTCCCGCCCGGACCGAGTAAAGGCCGTCACCGGCCTCCTGGAGATCAAACAGCGCATACGGCTGGGCAAACGCGATGACCAGCCCGCGTATGCCCGCATCTGCGACCACCACGTTGGACCCGTTGCCCATAATCGTGACGGGGATGTTCTTCTCCCGACACAATCGGATCGCGGCTGCTACTTCATCCGGTCCGTTCGGCAAAAAGACCGCATCCGCCGGACCGCCGACCCGGAAGGTCGTCATGCGCGCCAACTTTTCGTCGAAACGCAAACGACCGTCGGATTGTCCGGGCAGACCCGCGTCGCGGAGGATCTCCCCGTACCGTCCTCCCCCTGCCGACCCTCTTGGGACGTTGTCCGGACGCACGTCCGGCCCTGTTTCAGTTCGTTCCGTTCGCGCCATGGTTCGTTTTGTTCCCAAACACTCGTTCCATCAGGGCTTTTGCGGAGTTGTAGCCCATCTGTTTTTGGCGGAAATTGATCGCTGCGACCTCGACGATGATCGCCAGGTTGCGCCCGGGTCGCACCGGGATCGTGATCGACGGGACGTCGATGCCCAGAATATCGGTGTGTTCGTCGTTCACGCCCACCCGTTCGTAATTCTTTTTCTCGTCCCACAATTCCAGATTGATGACAAAATGGATGTTCTCCTGCATTTTGACCGAAGAAACACCGTACAGTTCTTTCACATCGAGAATGCCGACGCCCCGGATTTCGATCAAATGCCGGATGATCTCGGGTGCGCGGCCGAGCAGCGTCGTGTCCGAAACCCGCCGGACTTCGACCAGATCGTCCGCAATCAACCGGTGTCCACGCTTGACGATTTCGAGTGCGGTTTCCGACTTGCCGACGCCGCTTTCCCCGAGGATGAGGATACCTTCGCCGTATACCTCGACCAGCACGCCGTGCAGCGAAGCCCGGGGTGCCAGTTCGACATTGAGATACTTGATGAGTGAGCTCATGAATTCGGAGGTGATCTCGTTGGTTCGAAGAATCGGGATTGCATAGCGCTCGGCGCATTGTTCCATTTCGGGAAACACGTCGTGTTGCCGGGTCAGAATCATGCAGGGAATCCCGCGGGAAAAAAGCGCGTCAATGCGCGCCAGCCGCTCTTCGGACGACAGGGAGTCCAGGTAGGCGGTTTCCATATTGCCGATCAACTGGATGCGATCCGGGCCAAAATGGGCAAAATGACCGGCCAACTGCAATCCCGGCCGGGTGACGTCCGCGACTTCGATCCGGATCGTCTCCGGTTCCCCGAACGCACAGACCGTCTCCAGTTCAAATTCATCGATGATTTGTTTGAGTGTCACATGGGTCGACACGCTGTTGCCTCCGGTCCCGCAAGGCGGGATGGTACCTGAACCTTGCGCGGTCCGGCACTGTTTTTCTGCCTGTCCATCATATCATATCCGCGCTCCGAGCCATTCGGCCGCACATGCGGACAAGACCTGGAAAAAACAAGCGGGGCCGTCCTTTGAGGACGGCCCCGGGTGGAGCGGGATACGAGATTCGGACTCGCGACTTTCACCTTGGCAAGGTGACACTCTACCACTGAGTTAATCCCGCACGAGTGGAGTGCAGTTCTGCGCTCCTCATCCTTGTTGCCATGACGTCCGGGGTTCATCCCGTACGAGAGGAGCGCAGGGGCAATTATACGAAATGTACGCGTAGGATGTCAATCGCCGAAATGCCTCTTGCCTCCCGAAAAATGTGTGCAACGCTTTATTGTTTCATCGGGCCCCTCATCCCCTGCGACCCGCCGAACGGATCACGCATATCGGAGATGTCGCCGCCCAGCCGTTTGATCGAGGACAGGATCTCGTAATACAGCTGACGGTCGATCTGTTCGATGTGACGGTCCACATATCCCTTGAGTGCGGGAATCGCGCGACCGTCCCCGTAGTCCCCGAGACAGATCGCACCGATGACTTTCCGCTCCATTTTCCGGAAACACTCCCGCAGGCACAGAAAGACGTGGTCGGATGGTTGCCTGCGACCGACTTCGGAGAGCGCGATGACCAGATACTCGTAAGCGCCGGTCATCGGATGGCCGACGGCAGCCGCCTGGAGCAGGGTGTCGGCCAGGGGGCCCGCGGACACGGGTCCGATCCCGTTGCAATAGGACACAAACGCTTCGCAGATCATTTCATCCGGCTGAGGTACGGAGACGAACCGGGAGAGGATCAGTTCAAAAGGATCCGCCGCCCCCCAGTCGCCCAACAGCCGCAATGCGGCGGCACCGGCCAGCATCTTGTCCGGTCGTTCCTCCGTGTGCTCTTCGACTGTGTCCCAGGAGGTGTCGAACACCAACGGAAGCAACCGGTCGATCGCTTCGGAGCCGAAATCTTCCAGCTTGGTCCGCAACGGATCCGGCAGTTCCTCATCACATTGCGACGAGGCAAGCAGAAATACCTCCATGGCCTCGTCCAGGGAATCGATCCGCTCGACCATGTCCCGGGGCGTCGGTCCGCCCGGCGCGGCAAGAGGGCGCTTGTACCAGGCTTCCATACCGATCAGAACCCGCTCGCGGATGGCGTCGTCGAACCCGGGAGCGTCCATGATTTCGGGGTCGTCGATCCCTTCCAGCTCGGCATCAAATGATTCGCCCAGCGCGTGGTTATAACTAGCGAAAAATTCGGCCCATGCGTTTCTTTTGTCCAGTTCCATGCAATACTCCCTGTCGCCGTGCTACCCTCGCCGGAAAAAGTGACACGAGACCCACTTCCCCGGCAGTACATCGAAAAATCCCGGACCGGCCACATGCCGGACCGGGATCTCCCGTTTTGTTGGAGGCACCACCCAGACTCGAACTGGGGGTAAAGGTTTTGCAGACCTCTGCCTTACCACTTGGCTATGGTGCCGATGGAGCGGGATACGAGATTCGAACTCGCGACTTTCACCTTGGCAAGGTGACACTCTACCACTGAGTTAATCCCGCGGTGGTGGGTACTATAGGACTCGAACCTACGACCCCATCCGTGTGAAGGATGTGCTCTCCCAGCTGAGCTAAGCACCCGTGTATATTGGTGACCCGTAGGAGAATCGAACTCCTGTCTTCGCCGTGAAAGGGCGATGTCTTGACCGCTTGACCAACGGGCCATAATGGTAGCGGCGGTCGGATTCGAACCAACGACACTTCGGGTATGAACCGAATGCTCTGGCCACCTGAGCTACGCCGCCATCTATATGGGTTGCGCCTGTTTGAAAAGGCGCTTCATGATTCTATCAGCCACCGATACCGGTGTCAAGGCATTCGGAGGCAGTCTGGAATAAGGTGGAGACACGGGCCCGACCGAAGTCGGCCGGGCCCGTGTAACAACCACAGAATTACTTTGTTTCGACGACGGCGCCGGCTTCTTTGAGCTTGTCGGCAACCGTTGCCGCTTCCTCTTTGGTGACATTCTCTTTGATGGCCTTGGGGGCGTTGTCGACCATCTCTTTGGCTTCTTTGAGTCCCAGTCCCGTAATCTCGCGAACTGCCTTGATGACGCTGATCTTGCTCGCGCCGGCTTCCATGAGCATGACGGTGAATTCGGTCTGCTCTTCTTCGACAGGAGCGGCTGCTGCGGAAGAGGGGGCTGCCGCGACCGCCATGGCGGCTGCGGATACGCCAAATTCGGTTTCGAGTGCTTTCACGAGGTCGTTGAGTTCGATGACGGTAAGCGCTTTGACGTCTTCCATGATCTTGGTGATTTTTTCACTGGCCATTATTCATTACCCTCCGTTTTTTATTGTTTGCTGACGATGGACGGTTGCCCATCTTGTTCTCATTCGCCTGCGGCAACCGCCAGTTCGGAAACGTTCGCAACGCCGGTATCTTCGGCCTTCTTGCAAACCGCACCCAAAATCATGGCAAAGCTCGCGATCGGACTGATCAGACCGGTCACAATTTGTCCGTAGAGCACTTCCTTCGGCGGCACGGCAGCAAGGCGCTGCACACCGGCGACGTCCAGAAATTCACCTTCCATCGCTCCGCCTTTGATCTCCAGCATGGGGAACTTGGTTGCGAAATCCTTGACCAGCTTTGCGGGGGCGACCACGTCCTCATTGCTGTAGGCCACCGCGGTCGGTCCGGTGAACAAGGATTCCATTCCCTTGATTCCGGCCTCTTGTGCGGCAAGGACCGCCAGCTTGTTCTTGATGACTTTGTACGTGATCCCGGCTTTGCGCATCGCTGCACGCAGCTCGGTGTCCTGTGCAACGGTCAGTCCGCGATAATCGGCGAATACCATCGTCTGCGCTTCGCGGAACTCGTCCGCCAAACCGGTGACAACCGCCTTTTTCATTTCCAGAATCTTGTTGCTCGGCATTCGTTCGGCACCTCCTTGTTGTAGTTGTGGGGTCGCTTCCTGCCAAAAAAACGCCCCTCGCGTCCGAAGACGGAGGGGCGTGACACTTCGCTGGGCGAACGGTCAAACCGCAACCTCGGCAGGACGTCTTGCGTTTACGCCCCCTGCGGGGCTCCTGCTGGCTTCGGTGCTGTTTCGGTATTCTATCCGCTTAAGGCCTGGGTGTCAAGAAACCCGCGCGGGGTTGACCTTGATGCCGGGGCCCATGGTGGACGTCAGAGTGATGCCGCGCAGGTATTGTCCCTTGGCTGCGGCAGGTTTGGCGCGGACAACCGCATCCATCAGTGTTTTGAAATTTTCCGACAACTTTTCCTGACCGAACGACGCTTTGCCGATCGGGCAGTGGATGATGTTGGTCTTGTCCAGGCGGTACTCGATTTTACCGGCCTTGATGTCCTGGATGGCACGTGTGACATCCATCGTGACCGTCCCCGACTTCGGGTTCGGCATCAGGCCTTTGGGACCCAGTACGCGGCCCAGGCGGCCGACAACACCCATCATGTCCGGGGTCGCGACCACGACATCGTAGTCAAACCAGTTTTCGCCCTGGATCTTGGCGACCATGTCGTCCGCACCGACAAAATCCGCTCCGGCTGCAACCGCTTCGTCGGCTTTCGCCCCTTTGGCGAACACCAGCACACGAATGCTTCGACCGGTTCCGTGCGGCAGAACAACCGCGCCGCGAACCTGCTGGTCCGCATGCCGGGAGTCGACGCCCAGACGGATATGGATTTCGACAGACTCGTCGAATTTGGCATTGGCGGTTTTCTGGACCAATTCGATCGCATCGGCGGGATCATACAGCGTCCCACGGTCGATCAGTTTTGCCAGTTCCTTGTATCGCTTGCCTCTTTTCATATCGAAACGCCCCCTCCCGTCAACCTTCGACCACGATGCCCATGCTGCGGGCTGTACCGGCCACCATGCGTGCGCAGGATTCTACGTCCGACGCGTTGGTGTCCACCATCTTGAGCTCCGCGATCTTGCGGACCTCTTCCCATGTGATCTTGGCGACTTTTTCCGTGTCCGGTTTGCCCGAACCCTTCTCGACTTTGCACGCCTTCTTCAAAAGAATCGGCACCGGAGGAGTCTTCGTGATGAAGGAATAGGAACGATCGGCGAAGATCGTGATAACGACAGGAATCACGAGCCCGACATCTTTCGCTGTTCTTTCATTGAATTCCTTGACGAACATGGCGATGTTGACACCGTGTTGTCCAAGGGCTGGTCCTACCGGCGGCGCAGGCGTGGCTTTTCCCGCGGGTATTTGCAGTTTTACGTACCCGACGATTTTTTTGGCCATTGCTGTCCACCTCCCATAATGTTTTGCGCACGGGCGTTCCCGGGCGCCTTATGCCATGTCGCCCGCCCCAAGGCCGACGACGGATAAGCAAAATTCGAGTTCTTAGATGCGCATGATCTGTGCGAGTTCCAGTTCGACCGGGGTCTCGCGACCAAACATCGAAATGAGGACGCGCACCTTTTTCTTTTCCAGATTGATGTCTTCGACCGTCCCGATAAAGCTTTCGAGCGGTCCGTTGATCACCTTGACCGAGTCGCCGACTCCGTAGTCGACCACCGGCTCCCAGCTGGATTCCAATCCCATCAGCGCCAGTTCCTCTTCCGTGAGGGGGATCGGACGTGAATTGGGGCCGACAAAGCCGGTCACACCGCGTGTGTTGCGGACGATGTACCAGATTTCGTCGGTCAGCACCATTTTGATCAGCACATAGCCGGGATAAATTTTGCGGCGGACGGTTTTCTTTTTGCCGTCTTTGATCTCCATGATCTCTTCTTCGGGGACAGAGACATCCTGGATAAACTCGTGTATGCCTCGGTTCTCGACGATCCGTTCCAGGGTCGCCTTGACTTTGTTCTCATACCCGGAATAGGTATGCACAACATACCAGCAGGCCTCGTCAGAGGCCGCCTGCGACAGATCCGACTGGGCGGACGCGTCCGCCGGCTCGGTATTCAGATCAAAGGTTTCGTCAGTCATCTGGTTCTCCTCGGCCGCCTCACGGCTTGGCCGTGGTTCCGGCTGTTGTAGTCCCGGCCGTGGTGACGGCCGTCGTGGCGGCTGTCGTGGTGGAGACGGTGGTTGATATGGTGGTCGGTGCAGGGGTCGGAACCGTGGTCCCGCTCGGATTGTAGAACCCGACGGTGTTCAAAAAGCCCATCAGAAGGGTATCCACGATCCACAGAAAGATTCCGGCCGCAATGCAGATGGCCAGAACGATCAACGTGCTGCTGATCAGCTTTTTGCGGTCCGGCCAAATCACCCGCTTGAGTTCGGCGCGCAGGTCGGAAAAAAAGCGCCCCAGGCGATGGAAAAAGCGGGCGAATTTCCCGTGTTCCTTTTTCTCTTTCCTGGCGTTGTCCTTTTTCGACTTCGATTCATTCGCGGCCATAGTAACGCTCCTTTGGTCGGTCCTGTTTTCCATGCCCCGAAACAGGGCGCACGGGCATCAGCGCGTTTCCCTGTGGGACGTCTGTTTGCGGCAGAACCTGCAGTATTTCTTGAGCTGGAGCCGGTCCGGATCGTTCTTCTTGTTCTTGTACGTGTCGTAGTTGCGCTGTTTGCACTCCTCGCATGCGAGGGTGATTTTGTCGCGAGCGCCAGCCTTAGCCATGACGGTAGACCTCCCTAAGCCTTACTTCATAAAAAGAGGACATAAAAAAAATCCTCGAACGGGAATGAGCAAAAGAAGTCTATCATAGGGTATGGGAGATGTCAAACCACACCGGGAGCTGGCACCAGATACAGTCGGGTGGCCCGGCCGAAGCGGTCGAGAGCCGCCACCAGGACCCCGTCCGGATTGGCCGACAACACCCGTCCGCCGTGCGGGAAGGCCTCTGCGTAGGCCGGATCGCTGAAAGGGACAGACACCCACCGGCCGGTATCGACGACACAGGCAAGCCCGTCTCCGATCCGGATCAAATGCTGGCTTACCTCTATATCGGGGAGAGGTCCCGAGTCGGTCATAAACAGCAGTTCGCCGCCGGTTGTGTCGGATCGATACAAACGGCACGCGTAATCGTCGCGGGCTTGGCGGACGATTTCGGCATAGTACAGTTGTTCACCGCCATCCAGCCAGGCCTGGTGCCACGCGACACCCACATCGTATGTCCAATTTGGATTTTTGTCGGGATGCGCCCGGACAAACAGATAGTGTGCAAAATTCCGCTCGCCGGTGGGAATCTCCGTGACCTGTCCGGAAGCGATGTCGTACCGGAGCCAGGCGTCCAGCACGGCCTCCTCTCCGGTATATCGAATCCGGCTGGCCAGCAAGCCACCGCTCCGGGTCATTTCCAGATCGAGAAATCCGTCCGGATCGGACAGAATGGTCTCCGTATAGTCTTGCCCGATATAGTGCAGGCGGATGTCCAGGTACTCGTCACCTCCGACACCGTAAGCCAGATGACGGTCCCCCGCGGCAGCCTGGATGCCAAATTCCGCCTCGTGGACCACGGTTTCGACGCCGGATGCCGGATCATAAATGGACAAACGGCTGCCGCTGTTCATCACCATGCTTCCGTCGGGCAGAATCCGGACGAGCTCCCAGCCGGAATCGGAAAAGGCGGCAGGGATCGAAATCTCCGTGCGTGCGGACAGGTCGAGTGACAGCGGGTGGGCGGCATCCCCTCCCGCAGCAGGCTGGGTCTCGCCTCCGCCTGACGGAAGCGTGGTAC
>JAAYKS010000020.1 GCA_012522285.1 Clostridiaceae bacterium
GCCGGTCTGGGCGCGGGCGCTTCGCTGCTCTACGGGGTGATCATGAACCTGTGGCACGTGATCGGATTCATCCGCCCCTTGACCGGTACGACGGTGCTGGCCGCCTATGCGGCCGGGCTGCCTTTCGACCTCGCGCATGCCGCTTCCACCGCGGTTTTCCTCCTGGCGCTTGGCCGGCCCTGGATCGCGCGCATCGACCGAATTCGCCGCAAATACGGGCTGGATGCCCAAATTGACACGATGTGACTGCGAGACTAAAATGAGGTTGCCGCGCGTGTGGCTATGGCCACGCGTGTGGCTATGGCCGCTTGGGCGGCAATTCCAATCGACAGGGCTGGAGACAGCCGGAGAGGAGGCCGCCATGCTGGAAATCTTTGCGACCCGGATGGATACGACGGGCACACGTACAGTTCCCCGGCTCGAACATGTGGACCAGATCGAACGGGACTGCTGGGTCAACATGGTCGCTCCCACCGAGGAGGAAATTGCCAGGGTCCGCGAGCATCTCGCGCTGCCCCCCGAGTTTATCGGTTATTCACTGGACGAAAACGAACGACCCCTCATCGACCACGACGAGGACACCGGTTGTATCCTCATCATCGTCGACCTTCCGACCGCGCGAACCGAGTCCGGCCGACCCAAATATGAGACCTCCCCAGTCGGTATCCTGCTGGCGGACCATGCCATCGTCACCATCGCGACGCGTACGTTTCCGACACTGGACGCCTTTCGGCAAAACCAGGTGCGCGACTTCCGGGTCGATTACCGCACCCGTTTCACCATGCAACTAATGTACAACGGTGCCAAGGACTACCTCCGCACCTTGTTGACGATCGACAAGACGATCGATGACGCGGAGCGCAAGCTCAGTCGCTCGGTCAGCAATCAGGACCTGTTCGCACTGATGCAGCTCGGCAAAACCCTGGTCTACTACTCCACCTCCCTCAAAGCCAATCTGACCGTGCTGGAGCGCCTCAGCCGCAGCCGCACCGTCAAGCAGTATGAGGAAGACGCCGATCTGCTCGAAGACGTCATGATCGAAACCCGTCAGGCGATCGAGATGACCCAGATCTACACCTCGATCATCAACGGCACGATGGACGCCTATGCCTCGATCATTTCCAACAACCTCAACATTGTCATGAAATTCATGGCCGCCATGACCATCGCCCTTACGGTCCCGACGTTGATCACGAGCTTTTTCGGGCAGAATGTCAAATTCCCGTTCGACCCAGGATTTTTGTCCAACCCCGCGCCTTTCCTGATCACACTCGGCCTGATCGCCGGTGCGACCACGGCCGTCATCTGGTGGCTCAACCGGCGCGGATTTTTCTAGTACATCTGAAAGGACGTCATTCCCGTGCGCGCTCAAAAACCAATTTCCTCCGCTTCGTCCACTACTTCACGGCGGATCGGCCGGCTGGACCAGGTCTTCTATGTGCTGGTTCCGATCATCCTGCTGGTCGCTTTTGTGCTGGCCTGGCCCTCGTTTGGGATCCGCACCCCCGTTGTAACCGTATCTACAGGGGACTACCTGCCCCGGCATTTGCATGACGGGTCGGTCCTGATCCAGCGGTTTACCGCCACCGGCGGACGGCTGGGATCGGTGGGACTGTCGTTCGAGCGGGGGACGCCCGCCGAGCAGGTCTTTGACATCGAAATCGCAGTCCGCATCCACGAAACCGACGTCGGCGGACGGATTGTCGATCCGGCCAATCCGCTGTTCCAGGCCACGCTCACCGGAGAGGACATCCGCACCTTCGCAGACACGACCCTCCCGACCCGCTCGCTGCGGGTCAAGCCCGGAACGCCGCTTGCCATCGAGGTCGAAGCGATCCGGGCCCCCGACGCAGCCCGGCTGGCGATTCGCACCGCGGGATCTCCGGGGGGCGGACTGGTTGAAAACGGCATCCAACGGCAGACGCTCACGCTGTATACCGTGATGACCTATACACGGTTCGATGCACTCTCGCTCGCAGGCGCGCTGGCGCTGGCCGTCCTGGTGCTGCTGACCGCGTACGGAGCCTTCAAATCGCTCGACCGCTGGGCCGCGCGCGCGCGTTTCTGGCCCTTGTTTATTTACCCTCTCCTCCTGATTCCGATCGCGGAACTGCTCAACACGCTCAACACCGATCTGCTGCTGCCCCCGATCGTTGTATTGCTCACATATCTACTCGTGTTGGGTGTTGTGTTCTTTTTCTTCTTCCTCACCCGACATGTGGTGGCCGCGATTTTCCTCTCGAACGTGCTGTTGATCACACTGGCATCGGTCAACCATTCCAAAATCTATTTCCGGGGGGATCCGCTGTTTGCAGGCGACCTGCTGCTCGCGGGGGAAGCGGTGACCAGCCTCAAGGATCTGCATTTCCAGGTGTCCATCCGCATGCTCTTTGCGGTCTTGCTGTTGCTGATGACATTGCTTCTGTTTCGCAGGGCCAAGTGGCGTCCGGCCTTCACCTGGCGCATGCCCGCGCTCGCCGGGGGTACCGCGGTTGTTTTGGCGGCATACGGATGGCTGGTTCTGTGCAATCCCGCGGTGATGCAGGACGGGTTCGGCATCAACCGCTATGCCTGGAACCAGATGACCAACTACAAGAAAAACGGCTTTCTGGTTTCCTTTACCGGCAGCATTGCCAACCTCTCGATTGACACTCCCACCTACTTCCAGCCGGGGTTGTCGGGGTTGTACGAAGTGCCTCCGCCCGCGGAGGAGGAGCCGGATATCCGGGAAAAACCCCACATCATCGTGGTCATGAGCGAGTCCTACACGGATTTCCGCTCCATCCGGGATCTTCCGCTCACCGAACCTGCCATGCCCTTTTTCGACGCCCTGATGGCGCGCGACAACGTCGTGTCGGGGGAGCTACTGGTGTCGATTTTCGGAGGCGGCACCTGCAATACCGAGTCTGAGTTCCTGACCGGCTGTTCAATGCTGTTCCTGCAGGTCGGGGTCATCC
>JAAYKS010000182.1 GCA_012522285.1 Clostridiaceae bacterium
AACACAACCTTGACGTCATCTTCGCGTTTTCCTCCAGCGGACTGCTTTCCTCCATCACCGGGGTGCTTGCGCCGCGAGCCGGCAAAAAACAGAATCCGGGCGAGGCGCTCGACAATGGAACGTACCTCACGATGGGAATCTTTGGCGTACTGACGTTTATTGCTACCCTCGTGTTTGATTTTGAAATTCGCCTCTGGGGTGCGGTCCTGATCGGACTGGCAGCTGGAGCGGTGATCGGATTTACTTCCGAGCTGTTTACCGGCGACGACGGCAGACCGGTCAAACATGTCGCCAAGGCCTGCACCAGCGGACCTGCCTTTACAATTATTTCCGGTTTCTCCTATGCCTTGATGAGCGCGCTGCCTTCCCTGGTCGGCATCGGCGCGGCAGCAATGGGGTCCTACTATATCTGTGAACCTCTTGGAGAAGGTTATCCGATGTTCGGTATTGCATTGGCCGCTCTGGGCATGCTCTCGGTGGTTGGCATGATCATCTCCAATGACGCCTATGGCCCGATCGTCGACAACGCACGTGGCCTGGCCGAGATGGGGAGCCTCGGGGACGAAGTGCTCGGCATCACCGACCAGCTCGACGCCGCGGGCAACACCGCCAAGGCAATCACCAAAGGGTTCTCGATCGGTGCCGCGGGCCTGACTGTCATCGCCCTGCTCGCCGCCTACCAGGAAATCGTCGCCAAGAAAATCGGCGAGGCACTGGACTTTTCCATCATGGATCCGCTGGTGTTCTTCGGGCTGCTGGTCGGCGTCGCCATCCCTGCGGTGTTTTCCGCCATGCTGATGATGGGGGTCGACCGCAACGCAGAGCGCATGGTGACCGAAATCCGTCGCCAGTTCAAAGAGATCCCCGGCCTGATGGAAGGGACCGGCCAGCCTGACTACGTCCGCTGTATCGACATCGCAACTACCGGCGCGCTCAAAGAACTCATTCCTGCCGGTCTTCTTGCGATTCTCTCGACGCTGGTCGTCGGTTTCATCGGCGGTGTCCACGCAATCGGCGGCTTCCTGACCGGCAACATCATGTCGGGGCTGTTGCTCGCGCTGCTCATGTCCAATGCGGGCGGCATGTGGGACAATGCCAAGAAGTACGTGGAAGCCGGGCACTTCGGCGGCAAGGGATCGGACGCACACAAAGCGGCCGTCATCGGCGACACCGTCGGCGACCCCCTCAAAGACACAGCCGGACCTTCGCTCAACACACAAATTACGGTGGTCTCTCTGGTCTCTTCTCGGACCACGGGCGTGTTCGTTTAGTTCTCGCTGCTGTAAGCGCAAAGACAAACCTGCCACCACATCCGTTTACACAGAACCGCCGAGCTGCAGGGCCCGGCGGTTTTTTTCTTGCATTGCGGCGCGGACGGATATATGATGTTCGCAAATGATACGAAGGGAGTGAGCGGTTGTGAATAGCCGGAACATACGCGGGAGGGTCTCCTCCGTCTAGTTTCATATGCCGCGCCTGCCGGATCAATCTCGGACGGGGCGCGAGACGACAGGTTTCCCACCGTATGGAAGTGCGGCTGCAGGATTTACCTGCGGCCGTTTTTGTTTGCTTGAAAGGATAAAGGGTGCATGACGATCGAAAACAATAACAATCAAACCACAATGAAACACGACCAAAGAACCAGCAGCGTTGCCCAAGTGATTGGAAGGCTGGGCGACCGTTATTTGCTGGACGCGGGGGAGGGGGAGTTCCGGGGTTTCGTCACCGGTCGGTTCCGCAACCAGGCATTGGAGGCGGGGCAATACCCTGTTCCCGGAGACCTGGCCCGATACGAGGCTTGTGAGCAGATGGACGAGGTTCGGATCACGGCCCTCGAGCCTCGCCGGAACCGGATCGTACGCAAGATGCCGGTCTCGGGTGGCAGAAAAATGCACGACGGGCTCATCACCGGCGGAACCACCCAGGAACAGGTGCTTGCCGCCAATGTCGACACGGCCTTTATCCTGGCGGGATTGGACGGCAATTACTCGTTGCCCCGGTTGGAACGGTATCTTGTCATGATCCGGCACGCCCAGGTTCCTCCGGTCATTCTGCTGACCAAAGCAGACTGCTGCGACGATCCGTCCAGCTATATCGAGCGCACATCGGCTGTCACGACCGATGTGCCGATCCATGCCGTCAGCGCCTACACAGGTCAGGGAATGGACATCGTTCGCGGCTATCTGGAGCCCGGGCGGGTCGTCGTATTTCTGGGCTCGTCCGGCGTCGGGAAGTCGACTCTGCTCAATACCCTATATGGTCGGGAGGTCCAGACAGTCCGAACGATCAGTGAAAAAACCGGCAAAGGCCGCCACACCACAACCAACCGGCAGCTCTTTCGCCTCCCCGGCGGTGCGGCAGTGATTGACACACCGGGGATCCGGGAACTGCAGCTCTGGGTCGAAGAGGAGGATTTGGATCGCGTGTTCTCCGACATCGTCGATCTGGCTGCCCAGTGTAGATTCAACGACTGCACGCACGGATCGGAGCCCGGATGTGCGGTGCGAGCGGCCATCCGGGAAGGCCGGTTGTCAGAGCCGCGACTCGAGCGCTATCGTACCGAACAACGGGAAGTCGAGCATCTGCATATGCGTCAGACCGCGTACCTGCGCAAGGTCAACAGGAAGAACAAAGAGGAGGGAACATATGGAGCAGAATAGAAAGGACCTTTCACACCTTCGGAAGCTGTTCCTGCACATGGAGCACCACCTTTCGGTCGAAGGGGTGCTGAGCGGTGTACTGGAGGGGAGTATCCATGTTTCCGATCGGGCTGCGATGGTAACCAACGCGCAAGGGGTACTCCTGGGCGGAGATCCGCGGGACACCGCATTTTTCCGCGACATGAACCGGGTTTTGCAGGAGGAGATCCTCCCTGCGAGGCAGCGGCAGAGCAAGCTGGACTATGTCGTGTTCTATCCGGTCGGAGACGGCATGGCGGATGCCTGGGATCACGCGGTGCATCTTTTGCTGGAGGGACGGGATGCAATGACCGATCACCGGCTGACCTTCCAGCACAGTCTGGCCGGGTTGCCGGCGGCCCTTCCGGAAGGGGTGGAGGCCGTTTCCGCGGAGTTGCTTGTCCGTCTCGCGCAGACAGATGGGGAAGGCGCGGAAAGTATGCAGGAGGAGATCCGTTCCTCCTGGGCGTCGGTTGAGGCATTTTTCGATCGCGGGTTTGGCACGGCTGGCTTGCGAGAGGATGGGCGGGTCACCGGCTGGTGCCTGACCGATTGGGTGGTTGGATCCGGATGTGAGATCGGGATAGAAACTTTTCCGGACCATCGCCGCCAGGGATGGGGTAAACGGATGGCGACCGGTACGCTGATCCTTGCGGCGCGTCGCGGGCTTACCGGTGCCGGTTGGCAATGTTGGGCCTCCAATGCGGGATCCATCGGTACGGCACATGCTGCAGGCTTTCGCGAGGTCGCTTCGTTTCCCATCCGGTTTGGATGGTGTGAGAGCAACAACAACCACCTCGTCAATGGCACCTACTGGCTCAAAGGCAGACCGGGTGCCGGGATTCCGGCGGATCCCGCTCGTGCCGCCCGGCACTACGCGGCCGCACTCGATATCGGATGGGATTGGGGCGGCGCCGCATGGCTGTATTGGAACGCGGCATGTGCCCACGCCCGCGCGGGGGATGTGGGTAAAGCCAGATCCTATCTCGTCAAAGCGCGGGACAAGGGATGGCGACATCCGGTCAGTATCGCTGCCTCTCCGCCCGACCTGGTAGCTCCCGATGATCCGGAAGTGGCGGCACTGTTGTACGACTGACCCGCAGTGTCAGGGCTGGTAGTAATACACGCGGTGCAAGGTCCGGTTTCCATCGAAGGGCGTAAACATCACTTCGATCGCGAAGATGGTGTTCGGCCCGGAGGGAATGGCCAGCGGATAGGTCCCATGGCTGGTGGTTTCTCCAGGTCCGAGAGCTGGCAGCGCATTGCCGAACGCGGGGTCGATGCAGACCAATCCGGTTCCGCTTCCGGTGTAGTCCATCTCAAAGGTCGGTGTTTCACTGGCGTAGAGGGAGAAGTAGAGCTCGCCGGATGTCCAGGTTCGGACTCCTGCGGTGGTTTGGATCTGCTGGCTGCCGGTTCCTGTCAGGGTCACGGTTTCGCCCGGGACCAGCTGGTCAGGCAACGTCCAGGAGTAGGACGTGGTTGTGGTGAGGGGATCCCAGGCGGTAACCCCCGGTCCGTTGGGGCCAACAAAGATGATGGTCGCCTGTTGCGGGCCAATCTCCGCGGAGTGTGCGGTCGCCAGTACGGCGTCGGCCAAATCATCCAAAAACGCTACGTATTGGTCTGTCACGTGTTGCGGACCGGCCATTGGCGGGGTGGCGACGTTGTCCATCACATAGTCTCGAACCTCGACCAGATGGAAACCGGTTGTGGTGGGCGCGATGGTTGTGGCCGGAGTATGGGTGGTGGAGGCTGCTGTCGAAGCGTCGGTTGTGGTGACAGAAGTGGTGGAAGTCAAAATGGTTGTGAGTGCCGAGGTCGTGGGAATTGTAGTCACGGCAGTCGTGATCGAAGCGGCGGTTGTCGTCACCGCGCTGGTCACTGTCGGACCCGGGGTGGTGGCAGTCGCGGTGGTCGGAGGGGTTTTCCCGCAGCCGGCCCATCCAATCGAAGTGACAAGAAGCAGGACTGACATCACCGCGGTGCTGTGGCGGATTCGAAACGCCATGCGTCTCACCTCCTTGCTACTTCCAGTATATTCGGCTGTCAACAGGTTTGGTGGCTGGTGGTAGGATAGTAGAAAAAGAGGGAGGTGTCCCAATGGATTTGATCCTGATTCGACATGGCGAATGCGAAGCATCTACCCCCGGGTGGATGAATCCGGACAACGGGCAAATGGATCCGCCTTTGAGCGGGCTGGGGCGCAGGCAGGCGTTGGCTCTTGCCCCGAGGATTGCGGCGTTGCGGCCCGCTGTGATCCTGTCGAGTGATTTGCGCCGTACGATGGAGACCGCAGATCTGGTGTCCGCTTCCTGCGATTGTCCCCGGGAGATCAATCCCGCATTTCGGGAGATCCATATGGGCGACATCTGGACCAGAGGATGGGATGACTTTCCGGATTTACACGCTGCGTGGATGCGCCACCAGGAGGATCTTCCCTATCCTGGCGGAGAAAACGGGGGTGATGTCTGGGACCGATGCCGTCCAGCACTGGAAGCGCTTTGCGGGCGAGAGGAAGGCCCTATTGTCATCGTCACCCATGGCGGGGTCATTCGAAGCGTGGTATGCGGCATGATGAATGTCCCCCAGCAACGCAGATTTTTTCTTGGTGCGCCGGTGGTCAACACATCGATGACCTGGATCCAGACCGGAGAGCCATGGTGGCCCGGTCATATTCACATTTTCAACGATTTTTCACATCTGGACAAAACCCTGCTGCGGTGACATCCGGGGTATGGGTATAATGGAAACAACCAAGCCAACATAAAAGCGACGGAGGTAACGTCAATGATTTGCCCGAAATGTGGAAACAACATGACCGGAACCGCCAAGTTTTGTAACCGTTGCGGCAGCTCCATGGACGCGCCTGCTACCCCTCAGGCGTACCAGCAGCCTGCCCCTCCGCCTCCCGCATACCAGCAGCAGGCACCGATGAATTATGCGCCTGCAGGGGCGCTCCGTTACGAAGTGTTCGGCGACAACATGCCCGCGGTATCGATCCGCTTGAACCCCGGCGAGAGCATCTTTACCCAGTCTGGCGGGATGGTCTGGATGGATAACGGCATTACCATGACGACCAACATGCAAGGCGGACTGATGAAGGGCCTCGGACGGATGTTCAGTGGCGAGTCGTTGTTTATGGCGACGTACACCTCCTCGATGCCCAACCAGGAAATCGTGATCGCCAGTACTTTCCCAGGGCATATCGTGGCGATCGACGTAAGCGGCCGCGGGATCATCGCACAGCGCGGCGCTTTCCTGTGCGCACAGCCCAGTGTCACGCTGAGCGCACATGTGGTTCGTGGCCTCGGCGCTGGTTTGTTCGGCGGGGAAGGATTTGTCCTGCAGCGGATCGTCGGGACCGGCCTGGTCTTCCTGGAGATCGACGGCAGCCTCAAGGAGCGGGTACTCGCACCGGGCGAGACCATCAAGGTCGACACCGGAAACGTCGCGGCATACGAGGAGACAGTGCAATATCAGGCGCAGATGGTCAAAGGATTCAAGAACGTGCTGTTTGGCGGTGAAGGATTGTTCCTGACCACGCTCACCGGGCCCGGCAAAGTCTGGCTGCAGACGATGACCATGCCCGGTTTTGCCAAGCAGTTGATTCCCTTCCTGCCAAAGAGTTCCAACTAAGGAGCCGGTTGGATTTGCACATCGATTTATTTGATACAGAGGCTTTTGAACGTGCCTGTGCCCGCGTGATCGGCGTTGATCGCCCCCGCGCGGGCATTGGCACATTGGGCGAGAAAACACTACACGCAATCCTCAAACACTTTTTGGAACCGGACGAGTCCAGACATGAAATTCGCATCGGCGGATATTATGCGGACATCTGCGGACCCTATGGGATCGTCGAGATTCAAACCGCGGGTTTTTCGCGTTTGCGTCCGAAACTCAAAGCATTTTTGCCGGAGTATCCCGTCACGGTCGTCTATCCGGTGCCTTGCGTGAAATGGCTCCAGTGGGTCGACGAGGAAACGGGTGAGATCACAAAAAAGAGAAAATCACCCAAGGTGGGGCGGCCCTCCGAGGTTTTTCGGGAGTTGGTCTACATGAAGCCTTGCCTCGGAGAAGAACGGCTTACCCTGTTGATCCTGCTGATCGACATGGAGGAGTACCGGCTGCTCAACGGGTGGAGCACTGACAAAAAGCGGGGTTCTTCGAGATTTGACCGGATACCGACCCGAATTGCCGACGCCGTCCGGGTCACTCTTCCCGGAGGATTGGATCAACTGATGCCTGCGGATTTGCCGGAATCGTTCACATCCAGGCAGTATGCGGACGCCTCGGGGATGCGGTTATCCGACGCACAGCGCGCGATCAATGTACTCCTGGCTGCCGGCCGGATCTGTGTGGTCGGCAAAGTCGGGCGATTGCGCCTCTATGAAACCGCAGTGCAAGAACCGGAATCAACCGTCCTATAGATTTCACCGGGTTTTGTCCCGGGAAGAAACAGGAGAACACCATGGCCAGACCCGTCAAATGGCGCAAAGTCGGACAAATCCCTACAGTAAATCATTTTGTTCCGTCCGGATCGGACGATGTGGTTTCACGGGAGGAAAACGTCCTCAAACTGGAGGAACTCGAAGCGCTGCGGCTGAAAGATCTGGAAGGGTTGGAACAGGAAGCGTGTGCTCGTGAAATGGAGGTCTCCCGCCCGACATTCCAGCGCATCCTTTCCGCAGCACGCGAAAAGGTGGCGGACAGTCTGGTACACGGCAAATCCATCTTAATCGAAGGCGGGCATGCGACGCGCAATCTCTGTACGGTGCATTGCGCTGCGTGCGGCTCGACCTGGGCGGCCCCTTTTGAGCAAGTGCACGAGCGTTCCCGCGGATCGGTCGCGTGTCCTCGCTGCGGTTCCAGTACTCCGGCATGCCAGCCCGGGGAAGGGCATGCCGGGTGTCCGGGCGGGCGATGCCGGTTTGGCGGACACGGTCGACGGAGGCCGGGATCGGAAGGTATCGTATAACGGTTGATATCCGGTGTATCCTTGTCATTTTCGGATTGACGCTCCACTGCTTGAGGACTACAATGGTGTCTGAAGTTATGGGCATTTGACCATATTGCGCGTCGTCGATGTCCCGGAAGGAGTCACCATGAGCGATCGTCCCCACACACCGCAAGAGGCTGCGGACCCATTTCATCTCGAACCCAATCCGCTCAATCATTTTAAAAGAACCGTCGCTGTCGTCAGCGGCAAAGGAGGGGTAGGCAAATCCCTCGTTACATCTCTGATGGCGGTACTTAGCCGTCGCCGCGGACAAGAGGTTGGAATTCTGGACGCCGATGTGACCGGCCCGTCGATCCCACGGATGTTCGGGGTCGAAGGACAACGTCCCGAGCAAGCGGAAGGCGGCGTGTTTCCAGTCGTCACATCGGGCGGCATTCGTGTGATGTCGATCAATCTGTTGCTGGACGGCGCCGACACGCCGGTCGTCTGGCGCGGACCGTTGATCGCCGAAACCGTCAAGCAATTCTGGACCGATGTGGTGTGGGGAACACTGGATACCCTCTTCATCGATATGCCCCCGGGCACCGGGGATGTCCCTTTGACGGTGTTTCAGTCGATTCCGCTGGACGGGATCCTGATTGTGACTTCCCCGCAGGATCTGGTGACCAACATTGTCCGCAAAGCCTATCGGATGGCGGGCATGATGGACATCCCGGTACTGGGGATTATTGAAAACATGAGTTATGCCGTATGTCCGGACTGCGGCCGCCGGATCGAGTTGTTCGGACATAGCAAAGCGGAAGAAGTCGCCCGCAACATGGATATTTCGTTGTTGGGTCGCATTCCTGTCCATCCCGGGGTGGCAGCACTGTGTGACGAAGGACGCATCGAAGCATATGACCGACACGATCTGGACGAGACCATCGAAGCATTTGAGAAAGTGCTGGAGGGAGACAACAAATGAAAAAGATTGCAATTGCGTCGGACGGCGGCGCGGTATCCGGACATTTCGGCCACTGTGAAGGCTTTTTTGTCTACGAGACGGAAG
Source organism: Clostridiaceae bacterium (assembly GCA_012522285.1). Taxonomy (GTDB): domain Bacteria; phylum Bacillota; class Clostridia; order Saccharofermentanales; family UBA5734; genus JAAYKS01. The sequence continues at coordinate 8,687 of JAAYKS010000182.1, forward strand.
GGGTTGAGATCCTCCGTAAATCCTTTATTGCGAATCCGGGTCACCAGCCGGGACTTTTACCCCGACTGATGCAGGAAGCCGGTGCACACGTGGTGATCGCCGGCGGGATGGGCGGTGGCGCTATCGAACTATTCAACGCCGCGGCGATCGATGTGGTCACCGGCGCGGCAGGCTCGGTCGACGATGTAGTGCGCTCCTGGCTGGAGGGAAAGCTGGTATCGGACGGCTCCACTTGCCATGAGCACAAGCACGCAGACGACTGCGGAGATCACTAGACCGCGGTCAAGACCCGGCCCCTTATGTATCTCATCCGTGACCGGCTTCACACTCCTGTGACGCCGGTCACTGTTCTGTCCCTCTTTTCTCCTTTATCATACGCACCAACTTTCCCAATAGGAACGAAAAGGAGACCACACACGTGACGATCGCGCTCTATATGCTGATGGCGGCAGGGTTGACTTTCTCTTTTGCCAAAAGCAGAGAAAAGACACTGCTCGCACTCAAAAAGGCCTGGAAATCCTTCGAGAACATTCTTCCTCAATTCATGGTGATTTTGCTGCTCATCGGCATGATGCTGGCCGTACTGACGCCCGCGCAGATCTCCGCCCTGCTGGGCAGCGGCTCCGGATGGATCGGAGTGCTGGTGGCTTCTTTGATCGGGTCGATCACGCTGGTGCCGGCCTTTATCGCCTTTCCGCTCGCAGCCGCGCTGCTCCAGAATGGTGCGGGTACGATGCAGATCGCGGCGTTTGTCTCGACGTTGATGATGGTCGGGATCGTCACCCTCCCGGTCGAGATCCGCTATTTTGGGCGCAAGGCCGCCGCAATCCGAAACCTCTCCGCCTATCTGTTTTCGCTTGTGGCCGCTCTGGTGATGGGGGTGGTGTTGTGAAAAAACATATCAACTCGCCGGAACTGGTTCCGGCTTCGGTTTCCTCTACTGGTCAGCAGATCGGTACAACGCCCGGAGCGACACCTCGTCAGCCCGAGCGCAAGAGTCTGTGGCAACGATATCGGTTGTTTGCGCTGATGCTGGCGATCAACCTGATCTTGCTCATCGTGTTGCCCGAAACCGGCGTTCGTTCCTTCGAATTGACCGGCCGCAATCTATTGGAGATGCTGTCGGTACTCCCACCCATTTTTATCCTTTTAGGACTACTGGATGTCTGGGTCAAGCGGGAGACCATGGTGAAGTACATGGGAGAGCACGCAGGGTGGATCGGAGTGGTGATCGCCTATCTGCTCGGCTCTGTCGCAGCCGGGCCTCTCTATGCCGCGTTCCCCGTCGCGGGGGTCCTGCTCCGCAAAGGAAGCCGCCTCTCCAATGTGTTCATCATGCTGGGGGCCTGGTCCACCACGAAAATTCCGCTGTTGCTGTTTGAAGCTTCCGCGATGGGGATCAAGTTCACACTTCTCCGCCTCGTCCTGAACGTGGGAGGGATCGCCGTGATCGCCTTTCTGTCGGAGCGCTTCTTGTCGGACGCACAGAAAAGGGAAATCTATAGCCGGGCCGAGACGCATACGTGACAACGTTACGGAGAGAAACATTGGTGATTGATAAAGTGAAGTCATCAAATCAATCCAGTGTTTCCGATCTGGAACACAAACGTATGAGGAGGAACGACCATGGAAGACCAAACCACGTATCGTATGCCGCTGATCGGTGATCCCGCCCCCGCCTTCAAGGCCAAGACAACCCAGGGCGACATCAATTTCCCTGCCGACTACAAAGGGAAATGGGTCATTTTGTTTTCCCACCCCGCCGACTTCACACCGGTGTGTACGACGGAATTCATGACGTTTGCCGCCATGACCGAAGAGTTCAAAGCTCTCAATACGGAACTGGTCGGTCTTTCAGTCGACTCCCTCTATGCGCACATTGCGTGGCTGCGGACAATCCAGGAAAAAATCGAATACAAGGGACTCAAGAACATGGAAGTCAAGTTTCCCCTGATCGAGGACATCCGGATGGACGTCGCCCGCCTCTATGGCATGATCCAGCCGAACCAGTCCAACACGCAGGCGGTCCGTGCGGTTTTCTTTGTGGATCCGAAAGGCATCATCCGCACCATGCTGTATTATCCGCTTACGACCGGCCGCAACTTTGACGAAATCAAACGCATCATCCTTGCCCTGCAGAAAGCGGATAAAGACGGCGTCGCAACGCCTGCCGACTGGCGTCCGGGGGACGACGTGATCGTACCGACTGCAGGTTCCTGCGGAACCGCGAAGGATCGCATGGAGAACCCTTCCGACGACATCTATTGTCTGGATTGGTTTATGTGCTTCAAGAGAGAAAAGAAAAACTAGGCAGGCAACATCCTGCCTCACCTATTGCCAGGCGGATCCGCGCAAGTTGTTGAGCGGGGCCGCTTGGAGTATCATAAAGAAGCATCATCAAAAAGAAGGAAGGTGGTATGACCCATGAAGAAAGCAGTGGCATTTTATGTATGTGAAGTGTGCGGCAATCTGGTAGGCCTGATCCGCGACGGCGGCGGCGAGCTGGTCTGTTGCAACGAGCCCATGAAAAAGTTGGAGGCCAACACCACAGATGCGGCCCAGGAGAAACACGTTCCGGTCGCCGTTCGCGAGAACGGCAAAATCGTCGTGACCGTCGGATCGGTCGCGCATCCGATGACCGAAGCCCATTACATCGAGTGGATTGCGGTCGTCAGTGACGAAGGAACCGAGCGGATCGCGCTGCAGCCGGGCGACGAGCCCAAAGCGGTGTTCTGCGATCGCCCGGACGTGGATGTGTATGCGTTCTGTAACCTCCACGGACTCTGGAAATCGTCTCTCTAACATCGGTCTTTGACAACTGCCTTGCGAGCAAGGTACAGGGAGCGGCCCCATCGGGCCGCTCCTTTTTTTGCCGCCAACATTGTGCAATTATACGTTATATGGGATAATATTCCCGGATGCATTGTGCTGATGGCACAAATTCGAACATCATATATGCTTTGGGGGGTATTTGGCATTGTGTGATGCCAAGGCAGGGGGGGCTTATGAGAAAACGCGTCTTGGCGATGGGGATGCTCATCGGTGTACTGCTGATGGTTGTGGCCGGGTGTGGATCGGTCCGCACAAAAAACGTCTTATTGGAAGACCTCCTGCTGCCTGCCGACAGTGCTTCTCTGCCGATTCTGCCGGAAGAGGTCGTCATCGAAAGATTCGAAAGGCATGCTGAGAAGTATGCTGCCCTGGCGGAAGCGGTGGAGAAAAGAGCTCCGGAATGGGAGTGGGAACCGCTGGCCAAGCGACTCGACGAGTACGGATTCCCCGTCACGTTTCCACTGGTGACTTCTTTGCCCCGTCCCCGGATCGTGTGCCGGCTTCGCGGGGATGCCGAAACCTACGACCAATCCATCCGTTACACAAAGGATCCACAAGCACTGTCAGCAATGGGACTGTACGACACCGCTGACCTTGTACGTTCGACCCGCGATCTCGGCAACGGATGGTACTACTGTCTCGACATCCGGTCGGAACTCAAGTATCGCGACCGGTATATCGCAGCCGCCACAGATTGGTTGGAAGCACAGGGATATGATCGGGCGAAAATGGAGGCCGGCGAGTGGATGGTTTCGCTTCAGTCCCGGGATCGGGCGATGGTCATGACACGTCCCGCGGATGACAGCGGACAGGTGCAGAGCGACTGGCTGGCGGTGGTTCGGTTCCAGCCGATGCAGACTGCCGAGGAGTGGATCCAGTGCCCGGATGTGATTCTGTTGCCGCTGTCCTGCCAGGTAGTCGCGTATTCAGGGAATTCCGATCCGGACATTCGACCTGAGGATTTACTGGACCCGGAATCGGTCGATCCACCGAACCAGCTGGAAACCGATGTGCTCTCTTACTTCTCTGATAAACGAAAAACGTTTGAGGAAGTCGCCGCCTATCTGCTCACTCATGAAAAAGAGATCGGCTCGCGGCCGGTATATCTCCGGCGCGGCTGGACAGCATATTTCGACCGGGTGCCCGACGAACGGATACGGGCATTGGCTTCCGGGTTGATGTATGAAGGACCGGTAACGGGGATCGAATCACTCAACGACGGACCCCGGCATTACGCGGCGTTCTTTGTCGAAGTAGAACCTGGCCGATACGAAAGCGGAATCTGGTACGGAACCTTGCCTCCGGGAATGATCCGGGAGGGGGACAGTTACAATACGGTGATACAGGAAACCGACCTGGGAGAGGGGTGGGCTGCCTTTTCTCATAGAAAAACGGAGATACGCTATGCGGACTGGTATCGGAAAAGGGTCTGGGATTTGCTTGTATCCTCCCGCAAAACCATGCTCTACGATTGGCGCATGGCGGAAGTCGAGCTGGTCGACGCCGGGGATGTCTCCTACGTTTCGCTCAACCGGGAAGCAGAGCCCTATGACGGGATTCTCGTGGCCGTCACCTTCCGGACGGTCGATGATTCGATCCTGGGCCCGAAACGAGCCTATGTCCGTCCGGATACGTTGGAAATTGTGGGCTTAGCACGCCGGATGTGATCGTTGGATATCGCCTGTCATCACAAGAAAACACCGCAGACTCGCAAGTCCGCGGTGTTTTTCGGAGGGAATATCTTGAAAGTTAAGTTTATCCCATTATGGCTTTGAGGTCGGCCTCGGGAGTGCTCACCGGATGGATGTCGAATTTGTCGACCAGGATCTGGAGCACGTTGGAGGACAGGAATGCGGGCAGGGTGGGTCCGAGATAGATGTTCTTGATACCGAGCGCGAGGAGGGTCAGCAGGATGCAGACCGCTTTCTGCTCGTACCAGGACAGCACCAGGGTGAGCGGGAGGTCGTTGACGCCGCACTCAAAGGCACCTGCCAGTGCGACTGCAACCTGGATCGCGGAGTAGGCGTCGTTGCACTGCCCCATGTCCATGATCCGCGGGAGTCCGCCGATGGTGCCGAGGTCGAGGTCGTTGAACCGGAATTTGCCGCAGGCCAATGTCAGCACGACCGTATCGTCCGGTGTCTGTTTGACAAAATCGGTGTAGTAGTTGCGTCCGGGTTTGGCACCGTCACAGCCGCCGACCAGGAAGAAGTGCTTGATCGCTCCGGCTTTGACTGCGTCGATGACTTTGTTGGCCACTCCCAGTACGGTGCCGTGCGCAAACCCAGTCATGACTTCAGTACCACCGTTGATACCGGTCATGGGCTTGTCTTCGTCCCAGCCGCCGAGTTCCAGCGCTTTGGCGATGACCTCGGAGAAATCTTTGGTGCCGTCGGATTTCTCGTCGATATGGACCAGACCCGGGTACCCGACCACCGAGGTGGTGTAGATGCGGTCCATATAGTTAGCACGCGGGGGCATCAGGCAGTTGGTGGTGAACAGCACGGGTGCCGGGATGTGGTCGAACTCTTTCTGCTGGTTCTGCCACGCGGTTCCGTAGTTACCTTTGAGATGGGGGTATTTTTTGAGCTCAGGGTATCCGTGGGCCGGCAGCATCTCGCCATGGGTATAGATGTTGATGCCTTTGCCTTCGGTCTGCTCCAGCAGCATTTTGAGATCCAGCAGGTCGTGTCCGGTGATCACGATAAAGGGACCTTTTTCAATCATGAGGGGGACCTTGACCGGTGTCGGGGTGCCATAGGCGCCAGTGTTCGCGGCATCCAGGAGTTTCATGCATGCGAGGTTGACCTGGCCGAATTCCATCAGCAAGTCCAGCCAGGCGCCGGGATCCCGGTCTTCCCCGAGTGCCTTCATCCCTTTGAAGAACCAGGCGTCCACTTCCGGATCAGAGTGGCCCAACACATAAGCGTGCCAGGCATAGGCCGCCATGCCGCGCATGCCGAGCAGGAGTGTCGAGCGCAGAGAGACGATATCTTCGTCGCCCGCCCAGAGGGTGTCTGCAGGCATGTCCGGCGCGCCGCCCAGTTTGTTTTTCTCGAGATGGATCTCGCGGGTGAGAGCGTTGGCGTCTTCGACACTGAAATTAACATTGGTGATGGTGTGGAACAGGCCTTTGAGCATGACCTCGATGGCGCTGCGGGGCGGAGTTTGGCCGTCAGCGGCGCGGGCCAATCCGACCAGCGCGCCGGTCAGTTCGTCCTGACCATTGGACACGTCCGCTTTTTTGCCGCAGGCTCCCGCGACGGTGCAGCCTTTGCCACCGACGGTTTGCTCGCACTGGAAACAGAACATAGACATAGAATACCTCCTGTGGGTTGTATGATCGGACCGGTGTCACCGGTTCGGTTCGGATGAGATGGGAACTTCTGCGACGGGAATCAGGCCATGCTTGCGGGAGCGGGTGCTTTGACGACAAAAATCTCCGCGATCGGATCGTGGGTGTTTGAAACGTTCATTAAGGTGCGGAAGGGAATTGCGACGATGTGTCCTGCCGGGTAATCGTGTGGTTCCTGGTCGTCCAGGCGCAACGTGATCGTGCCGCGGACCACGATCATCTGCACATGTGAATTCGCATTGTGCTCGGGCAGGGCGTCCCCGTTGCCCAACACCATATGGTTGATGTCCAAATTTTCATTCGAGACCACTCGTTCGATCGTTTTCGTGTCAGTACGTGTAAAAGGGGTGGCTTTCTCGACCATGTTCAAATCCTCCTGTATGTATATTGTAGCCTTTCAAAACCAACGGTTCCATCATAGAGATCGTGAAAGCACCTGTCTGTTGTAAATGCAACAGTTGAGCATGCATTGTCACACATTTTGCTTTTCACAATTGTTCGTGATTGGGGCCGTCCTTTGTACGTACATCCGTGCGGAGTCGTCGTATAATGAAATTGAAACACGCGTTTGAATTACTGATGTATCGCGTGACTGGAGGTGTATGCATGATGGAAAGGACCACAGAAAAACGGTTCGGGTTGTATCTCGTAACCGGAGCGCTGGGTCATCTCGGCAATACATTGGTCCGGCAATTGATCGATCGCGGAGCCCGGGTGCGGGGTCTGGTGTTGCCCGGAGACGACTCCTCCGCGTTGGAGAATGTACCGGTGGAACTGGTACAGGGCGATATTAGGGATCCCGCTTCGCTGGACGCGTTGTTTGATATGTCTGACACGGGGGTGTCACCGGATCGCACGGTGGTGATGCACACCGCCGGTATCGTCTCGATCGCTTCGAAATTCCAGCAAAAAGTGGTGGATGTCAACGTGCAGGGAACCCGCAACATCGTAGACGCCTGTCTCCGGACCGGGATCGGACGGCTGGTCTACACCAGCTCCGTCCATGCGATTCCCGAATTGACGAAAGGTAAAACGATCGTTGAACTGGACGGTAAAATCGAAGGTTCTTTTTCCGGCCGGGAAGTGATCGGTCTCTATGCAAAAACCAAGGCCATGGCAACCCGGATCGTTCTGGATGCGGTACCTCACGGATTGGATGCGGTGGTGGTGCATCCCTCCGGTATTGTCGGACCCGGAGATTACGGCAACGCACACATGACCCAGATGGTGCTCGACTATATGCAGGGGAGGCTGACCGCCTATGTCCGCGGAGGATATGACTTTGTAGACGTCCGCGATGTGGCTGCCGGGATGATCTCGGCTGCCGAAAAAGGGAAAAGCGGCGAAGCCTACATTTTGTCAAACCGCTATGTCGATTTGGGCGAATTGATGAAACTGCTGCGCGGTATCAGTGGACACCGGCGGGTTCTCACGCTGCTTCCGATGGCGTTGGCCCGGTTGACGGCTCCTCTCGCGGAACTGTGGTACAAACTGCTGAAACAGCCCCCGCTGTTCACCCGCTACTCGTTGTATACACTCGATAGCAACGCTCAGTTCAGTCACGAGAAAGCGACAGCGGAACTGGGTTACCATCCGCGGCCTCTCGATGAAACCCTGGAAGACATGGTCGCGTGGTTGCGTGCCCAGGGAAGAATCCGGGAACCGGCAGGGGCATCCTGATCCCGTCCGCATAACCAGGCAGTCCGGTGGATTCATATGGATTTTGAAGCGGAGAGGAGCTTAATGGCATGGCGTTTCTCCTGTATAATGGGAAAAGCGGAATCTTTGCAGTATTCCACTCCCAGAAACGACAGCAGGAGGCCAATTCATGAAAGCTGACAATCCCATCCGTGATTTTGAGATCGATCCTCGTTCGTTGAAGACCATCGGGACGGACCTGTCCCGGCCGGAATGCATCCTGGCCGAGCCCGACGGCAGCCTGTGGGCGGCAGACGCCCGCGGAGGCGTCGTGCATATCCAGCCCGATGGGTCCCAGCAGATCATCACACAGAAATATGCCGACAAGATCAACCCCACGTCCGACGTGGACCGATTCTTTGTCGGAACGCTCCCCAACGGCCTGGCGTTTGCGGACAACGGAGACATTCTGATTTCCAACTTCGGGACCGACTGTCTGGAGCGGATGAAACGCACGGGCGAAACCG
>JAAYKS010000183.1 GCA_012522285.1 Clostridiaceae bacterium
CCTTTGGCATGGTAGGCACCTCACGGTCAATCAGAGTGGAATAGGAGTGGCAGCATCGACTGCCGCGCTTCCTATCATACCGGATTTTCGAGCACGTTTCCAAGAAAAGGGTTTGTTCGGTACAATATGCAGCATAGCCGATTACAAATCTCTGGTGTATGAGGTGCTAACATGAGACGGGAGACGAAACTGCCCGACAGCCCTGATTCGGTTAAAAGGCCACGTTTTCGCATCTTTCGATGGCTTATGCTCGTGGTGTATACCGCGCTGGCCTTATTTTTCGGGATGCTGTTGAACCTGCGACCTGCCGGCTGGGTCGGGACAGCGCTGCTGCTCGCCTTGACCTCGTGGCTCTCCCGGCGTCTGGCGGGCAAGGGGTGCCTGGTGGTCGGGCTGGTCTGGCTGGCAGGGTTGGTGGCCGTCTTGTTTGTGTTCGCTTTGACCGTTCGATTGTAGTGCCGGACGACCTTCAGACTGCCACATAGACCGGCAAACCAGGTTTGACAATCCAGCCCTCCGGTGGTATATTATCTTAGCACGGCGGGAAACCGCCGGATCGATATCGCGGAGTAGAGCAGTTGGTAGCTTGTCGGGCTCATAACCCGGAGGTCGCAGGTTCGAGTCCTGCCTCCGCAACCACGACCCCCCGAGACTGATCCGTCGAGGGGGTCGATTTTTTTGGCACAGAAGTGTGCGCCGGCGCGGCAGGATGCCAGCGGCGGCACACAGCGGCAACCCCAAGTCAGACGACAGCCTGCCGACGGGTACGAGGGTTGAAGAAAGCAAACGCATATCGGAGCAAACTGGTCCGGAAAATCCGGACAAACCGCCGAAAGAGGTACATCATGGCTGACAAGAACATCACATGCAAAGACTGCGGAGCATCCTTTGTCTTTACTGACGAGGAGCAGGATTTCTTCCGTCAAAAGGGATACGAGAACGAGCCCCAGCGCTGCCCCGACTGCCGCGCCGCCCGTAAACAGGCTCGTAACAGCACACGTGGATCCGACCGGGAAATGTTCCCCGCTGTCTGCGCCGCTTGCGGCAAAGACACCATGGTCCCGTTCAAACCCAGCACGGACAAACCTGTGTACTGCAGTGATTGTTTCCGCGCCCGTCGCTGAATTAGCGTCAAAGACCGGAACCACAATGAAAGAACCCTCGGGAACATTCCCGAGGGCTCTTTTTGTTGTGCGCGGGGCGGTGGGTCCTGAGCGCAGGGAGCCGGTTGGCCGTTATCTGGCGGCCGCCTCAAAAAAGGCGTCGATGTTTTCCAGCGGTGCTTTGGGCGGAATATCGCAGCCCGACGACAAAATGTAATTGGGTTGCGCACCGAGCGTTTCGACCAGCGCCCGTACCGCTTCCCGGATGGAATCGGGGGTGCCATGCGTAAACTGGCCGGCCGGATCGACATTTCCCATCACGAGACGATCCGCCGGGATTTTGTCGATCAGGTCGCTCAACCGGATCGCATTGCCAAAATGGAAGGCTTTGGCCCCGGTCGCGACGATCGCGTCGATCAGCGGTACGGTGTTCCCACAGTTGTGGTAGATCACGGGGAAGGTGTCGGTCTGCAGTGCCGACACGATGCGCTTCACATAGGGAACGGAAAAACGGGCGTTCCAGTCGGGGGACAGCAGTCCGGCCGCGGGTTCCGCCATGACGATTCCGTGGGCCCCGGTGTCCCGGAACGCCCGGATGTAGTCGAGCAGGAAGGCAGTCGCCTTTTCGAGCACGGCTTCCACCATCTCAGGTTCGTCCACCGCGTGGTACATCGTTTCCGTCATGCCCATCAGGCGGGCAGACAGTGAGAACGGACCGATGACGCCGGCGAATACCGGACGGTCCTGAATCATCTCGACCGCCTGGCCGATGGCCTTGACATACTCGCCGGTTCGGGCTGTGCCGACCGTCGGGATCTCCAGCCGCGCGACATCCTCCTCCGTGTCCAGCAGTACGCCTGTGATACTGGGCACTTCGTCCTCGGAAAACACCGCGTGGGCGCCAAACGCTTCGGCCTCGACCGACAAATCCATCAGGCTGACCGAAGCAAGCGTCGGATAACGGTCGGCGATCGCTTTCATACAGAGCGCCTGCAGTCCTCCGTCCCGGACCAGATCTCCGACCGAGCATCCGATGAGCTGGATACCCGGAAACGACAAAATCGGAAACGGCTTCTTGTCTGCCGCACCAAACAGCGCTTCCACCCATTGTTTCATCTCCATCTCCGACACCTCCTGTAGTATATTCTCCCTTCTATCATACTTCGCGGACCTTTGCGTCCGATAACACATTCATACGGATTTTTACACGATTCCAAGGTGTTTCGCGGTTGGCACACGCATCGGTTTGGGCTACAGTGGATGTATCTCGACCCGTTGCGCGTTTTGACGCGTGTATGGGAATACTTCCGTGAGGTGTGACATGGATCGAATCATCTGCAACCCGGTCAATCTGCCCTACCGGTTTCGGGGCCCGTTTTCCAGCACAGCCGTCTGCCGCAGCATGGCGGATCCGTCGCTGATTCTTTTCAAAGGCCGTTACTACCTGTTTCCCTCCACCAAAGGATTTTACGTGTCCGACAATCTGGCGGATTGGGAGTTTGTCGACGGACGCGATCTTCCGATCGAGTTCGGCGCTCCGGACATCCGCGAAGTGGACGGTTGGCTGTACCAGTGCGCGTCGGGCACCGGGGTGGGAACCATCTGGCGCACGCGGGATCCGATGTCCGGCGAGTGGGAAAAGGTGTCTTCGCCCTTTGCGTTCTGGGATCCCGATTTTTTTGAGGACGACGACGGTCGCGTGTACTTTTACTGGGGATGCTCCAATACGTCCCCGATCTGGGGTGTCGAGATGGACAAAGACACCATGACTCCACGCGGAGAACCGGTCGCGCTGTTGGAAGGCCGGCAGGACATCCATGGGTGGGAACGGCCCGGAACGGACAACGACAACCGTCGCGGCTTTACATTTCCGGGGGAGACATCCGGACCTCCTGTCCAGGACCCGCGGCCTTGGATCGAAGGGGCCTGGATGACCAAGCACGACGGCAAGTACTATCTGCAGTATGCCGGTCCCGGCACCGAGTACAACGTTTACGCGGACGGGTACTATGTCTCGGACCACCCGCTCGGCCCCTTCGTCTATGGTGCGGACAGCCCGTTTTCGGCCAAGCCCGGGGGGTTTATCACCGGTGCCGGACACGGGAGTACTTTGCAGGACCGGTATGGAAACTGGTGGCACATCTCCTCCATGGTGGTGGCGGTGCACGAGTCGTTCGAGCGCCGGGTGGGGTTGTTTCCGACTGGATTCGATCGGGACGGGGTTCTGTACAGCAACATGAATTACGCAGATTACCCGATGATTTTGCCACAGCGCAAGATCGATGATCCCTGGACGGAGTGCTTCCCGGGGTGGATGCTGCTGTCCTATGGGAAACCGGTCACCGCGTCCTCGACGTTTACAGGATACCCGCCGGAGAATGTGACGGACGAGAGCATCCGCACCCGCTGGGCCGCCGGCACCCGCGAGCCGGGTGAACACATATCGGTCGATCTGGGTGATGTCGTGGATGTGCGCGCGGTTCAGTTGAATTTTGCGGAACACAATCTCGGTCCGCTGCAGACGCTGCCGGGCTACAGGGAGCAAGACCTTCCCGCCGAACGGCGCGGACGACACCGGCTGACATGGCTGCTCGAAGGTTCGGAGGACGGCACCCGCTGGTTGGTGCTGGCTGACCGCCGCGGCACGGATACAGACCTTTCGCATGACCTCGTTTGTTTCGAAGAGGGAAGGCGGCTCCGGTACGTCCGGGTGACCGGTTTTGAGATGCCTTTTCAAGGTTCCTTTTCGATGAGCGGCCTACGTGTGTTCGGTCATGCGGGGAAGGCCGCGCCCGCTCCCGCGACTGAGGTTGCGGCCACACGGCTGGACGGCATGACCATGCGGGTTTCCTGGACTCCCGCGCAGGACTGCGACGGATACAACGTGCGCTGGGGGACTGCACCGGACAAGCTGTATCACAGCTGGCAAGTGGTTGGCAAAGAGTCCAACACAATCACGATCGGACAGCTGAACGACGGCATAGATTGCTATGTCGCGGTGGACACTTTCAACGGAAGCGGCATCACGACGGGCGAAACGACACAAGCCCGCTGACGGGTGGAGCAGGAGGCGAAGGCAATGGTAAAAATAGGCGTGGATACCTTTATCTGGGCAGAGGATTTTGACGAAAAGGATCTGTGGATCATACCCAAGGCAAAAGAGCTCGGGTTTGCTTACATTGATTTTGCGGTGGCACATCCCGAGCGATTTCCGACCGAACAGGTCGCGGACCTTGTCCGGCAGGCCGACATCGTGCCGATCACGACATCGACCCTGGGGGCGGACACCAACCTGATCTCTCCGGATCCGGACATCCGGGCGAACGGGGTCCGACATCTCAAGAAAATGGTGGACATCAACGTCGCAATCGGCGCTCGCATTCTGGGGGGCGTGATCTATGCCGGGTGGGGCTACATCACCCGCAAACCCCGCACGGAGCAAGAGTGGTCCTGGTCGGTGGAGGCCATACGGGAAGTGGCCGCGTACGCGCTGGAGCGGGATCCTGAGATGATTGTCGCAGTCGAATGCGTCAACCGCTTCGAAACCCACTTCCTCAACGTGGCCGAAGACGCGGTGCGGTACTGTCAGGCGGTCGGGTTGCCCAACATGAAAGTGCATCTGGACTGTTTCCACATGAACATCGAAGAGAGCAGCTTCGCGGGCGCGATCCGCACCGCGGGCAAAGAGTATCTCGGATACATGCATGTCAATGAGAACAACCGCGGGATTCCCGGCACTGGGACCGTCCCGTGGAAGGAAGTGTTCTCCACCTTGAAGGAAATCGGCTATACCGGACCGATGGTGCTCGAATCCTTTGACCCCAATTTCGAGGAGCTGGCAGGGAACTGCGCGATCTGGCGGAAACTGGCGGATTCGGGCGAACAGCTGGCCATCGAAGGGTTGGCCAATCTCCAACGTCTGGCCGAGGGCATCTGGTGATGGCCTGTATCACGTGATTTTCTGATGTTAACACCAGAAACAAGACCGCCTTGTCCATTTGGACAGGGTGGTTTTTTATTGGACGGGTCGGCACCTGTGGGAGGCTGTACATGCAAGTCGAGCATGCGAAAGTTGCGTGAAGGGGAGAAAATCTATATATTATGAAGGTGCTTTTGGCAGCACGTGTTGCAGAGTTCGATTCAACATCTTTCATATAGGCAAAGGAGCCACAGTATGACCAGAGTGACAGGTACGACGGTTCGGGGGCTGCTCGCTCCCATCATTCGCCAGGGAGACGATCTCGTCCGCATCACGGTCGAGACGGTGTTGCAGGCAGCGGCGGCAGAACAGATTGAGCTGAGGGATCGGGATGTCATAGGTATTACCGAATCCCTGCTTGCGCGTGCGCAAGGCAATTATACGACGGTCGAAGCGGTTGCGGAGGATGTGCGGCGCAAACTGCCGGGCGACTTTGTCGTATTGTTTCCGATCCTGAGCCGAAACCGGTTTTCCGTCATTCTCAAAGGGCTGGCCATGAGCGGACGGAAAATCACGGTTCTGTTGAATTACCCGAGTGACGAGGTGGGCAACCACCTGATGGACGTCGACGAGATGGAAGCACACGGGATCAATCCATACCAGGATGTATTGTCCGAGGCCGAGTACAGAGACCATTTCGGGCATCGTTTTGTCCACCCCTTTACCGGGATGGACTACATCGACCTTTACAAGAGCTTTGCGATCGACGACAACATCCGGATCGAGCTGGCCAACGATTACCGTGCCGCGCTCCGCTATGCCCCGGATGTACTGGTCGCCAACATTCACGACCGCGCGCGGCTGAAACGCAAACTGCTGGAGGCAGGTGCACGCACCGCCATCGGTCTGGACGACCTGATGAACGAACCGCGGGACGGCGATGGATTCAATCCGGAGTACGGACTGTTGGGTTCCAACCAGGCGGGGGAATCCCGGCTCAAGTTGTTTCCGCGGGACTGCCAGGCGTTTGTGGACGCGGTCCAGCAGCAGCTGCGCGACGCGACCGGCAAAACCATCGAGGTGATGGTGTACGGTGACGGCGCTTTCAAGGATCCGCAGGGAAAAATCTGGGAACTGGCGGATCCGCTGGTATCTCCCGGTTTTACAGCGGGATTGGCCGGCACCCCCAACGAGATCAAGATGAAATACGTCGTAGACAACGAACTTGAAGGCATGGGCGCGGCCGACACCGAGGAGGCGTTGCGCGCAAAGATCCGCGCGAAGCAGGGGAGTCTGGTCGGTCAGGCGGCGTCGCTCGGGACCACACCGCGCCAGATCACGGACCTGCTGGGGACATTGTGCGACCTGACGAGCGGCAGCGGGGACAAGGGGACGCCAATCATTCTCATCCAGGGGTATTTTGACAATTACGCCTCCACCTGACAAAAATTGCGCGCACCGGGGATCTCCCCGGTGCGCGCTTTTCTGTGCAGTTTACAGGAGGTCGGCGGCGGAAAAATCGATGCTACCGTCTTCTTGTACCAGTTCCTTATCGGCGTGGACGGATACAATTTTCCCGACAAACATCTCGTGGGATCCGGTGCGGATCGAATCGACCACCTCACACTCGATATGGATCGGACAGTCGGCCAGTACAGGCGCGGGAACCTTCTCCCCCTCACGGAGGGTTGCTCCGATCTCTGCCAATTTATCGCCGTCTCTGCGCGAATGGGAGCCGACGTAGTCGTATAGCGCCTTGTTGCGTTTGGCCGGCAGATTTACCACGAAAACGCCCGACTCCTTGATCATGTCATAGGAGTATCTGGAGGGAACGATCCCGACCATGGCCATGGGCGGATCATAGCTGCAATTGCAACAGTATGCGACGACCAGTGCGTTGTTTTCCCCTTTTTTGTTTCGGCTGGAGACGATGGCTTTGGGAGCTGGCTGCATGACCGGGCGGATGGCGGCTGTCGATTTTTCCATTGGTTTCACCTCGCGTTGATATTATGGGCATGAGCCCATTATGCTAATAATACCACTTCGGCGCTTCTCCGATCACCGGATAGAGGGCGACAACAAAACCTGGCACCCGCTCCCTGGAGATATAGGGTATAATTTGCCCCGAGCCGTTCCACCCGACTTAGGGATATCGGCCTTTGCATGCCACTGAGAGGAGCTTCCCGTCACCCGTGATACAAGATAAACTGGTTCCCTTCCTGCGTGAAAACGGTCGAAAAATCGCCCGGATCTCCATCCCTGTTCTGTTGGAACACTCGAGTATGACGCTGATGAACGTGGTCAGCACTGCGCTGGCGACTTCACTCGGCAGCGTCGCGGTTTCCGCGCTGGGTTTGGTGCATACGGTCAACCTGGCACTGCTGCTGGCGATCAACGCGCTCGCGGTCGGCGGTACGGTCGCGGTCGCGCGCGCTTTTGGCCGGCAAGACCGTGTCGGCATCGGCAAGGCTGCGATCCAGTCGATCGTTTCGATTACGATGATCGGCCTTGCAGTGACGTTGCTGGTCTGGGTGACGCGGGTGCCACTGGTGAACTGGCTGTATGGTGCCGCGGATCCGGAAGTCCTCGAAGCGACCCACGTGATGTACAGACTGTACACGCTGAGCATCCCGCTCTGGGCATACATCTCCATCGCCAGCGGCGTATTGCGCGGTGTCGGCGACACCAGAACGACCTTTTTCGTATCGATCGCGACCAGCCTTACCAATCTGCTGTTTACGTATGTGTTCATCCGGGGGCTCCGGCTGGACTTGGGATTCCTTGAGATCGACTATGCAGGCGTCGGGTACCGCGGCCCTGCTCTCGGGATGCTGGTAGCCCGCGTCATCGGGGCAGTCGCCGTGACCGTCCCGCTGCTCCGTAGCCGACGCAAGGAGGGGATGAACGCCATTCGGATGGGAGCGCTGCGCCGTTATCGTCCGGATCGCCGTACGCTGTCCGAGATCTATCGGATCGCGGTGCCGGCCAGTGTGGAACAACTGATATTTGAAATCGGGAAAATCATCACCTCCACCATCATCGTCGGACTCGGAACCGCCAGTCTGGCAGCCAACACCATCGCATGGTCGGTGTTGAGCATGTTCAACCTCCCGGGGGCTTCTGCGATGACCTCCACCACCACATTGGCAGGCCAGGCGATCGGGGAAGGAGACCGGGGGAAAACCCGCTCGACTTTGCTGGTGATGACCGGTTTGATCATGGCGATCTATGTACTCTTGTCGCTCTTGTTGCTGGCATTTATGAAGCCCTTGATCGGCATGTACGGCGCCGCACCGGACGTCGTGCCGATTGTGCGCACACTCCTGCTCTCCCTGTTGGTTCCGATGACGCTGTTTTGGCCCGCCGGCTATATTGTCGCGGCAGGTCTGCGCGCCGCCGGAGACGTCAAGCACGTCATGCTGGTCGCGATCGTAAGCATGTGGACGATGCGCGTGGGCGGTGCCTACCTGCTCGTGAAGGTCGCGGACATGGGCATTCTGGGGCTTTGGATCAGCATGTATGCAGACTGGGTCTTCCGGGTCGCGTTTTTCGGGAAACGAATTTTCGGCGACCGCTGGTTTGCCCGGTCCGGGATTTGATTTACCTTCCCGCTCTGTTCGGGCTTCGATCCCGGCGGGTCGTCTCCGATTGACAAAAAGGGCATCCTGGCAGGATGCTGTACATGGTGTGAGGAGGTGAAGCCGTGTGATGCCGCGCGTTGTTTTTCTGGTCGACATGAACGCGTTTTTCATCTCTTGTGAAATGCTCCGCCACCCGGAACTCCGGGGCATTCCCGCCGCAGTGGCAGGGGATCCCGCGCAGCGCACGGGCATCATCCTGGCCGCCAACTACGACGCCCGTGCCTTTGGCGTTAAAACCGCGATGCCCCTTCACCAGGCGCTAAAGCTATGCCCGGGTCTTGCGACTGTGGCACCCGACCACCGGTATTACGAAGATAAATCTGGCGAGGTGATGTCGCTGCTGGCACGCTATTCTCCCGTGGTCGAGCAAAACAGCATCGACGAGGCGTGGCTGGACATGACGGGGAGCGACGGGTTGTTCGGATCTCCCCGGCAGTGTGCGGAACGCATCATGACAGACCTGCGCGAGAATCTGGGGTTGTGGTGCTCGATCGGGATCGCGTCCAACAAGTTCCTGGCCAAAATGGCTTCCGACATGAAAAAACCTCTCGGGATCACGGAAATCGGGCCGGAGGACATCGCCGGAAAACTCTGGCCGCTGCCGGTCCGCGCGATGTATGGCGTGGGAGGGAAGACGGCGGAGCGTTTGCGCGGTATCGGCGTGGAAACCATCGGGGATCTCGCGCGACTGGAGCCCGATTTAGTGCATCGGTTGTTTGGAAAAGCGGGACACGAACTGCATGCGCACGCCAATGGATTGGATGACGCGCCGGTCCAGCCGCACCAATCGGACGAAATGAAACAGATCGGCCGTTCTGTCACGCTTCCCCGGGACATTGGGGACTTAGAGCAGGCGCGACGGGTGCTGCTCCGCTTGTCCGACGAAATAGGCCGGTCCGCCCGGTCACACGGGAAAAAGGGACGGACGGTGCAGATCACGCTCAAGTATGCGGATTTTACCGTGGCAAATCGCCAGGGCCCGGTTCCCGAGACCTGGACGACGCAAGTGATCTATGAAACCGCTTGCGGGTTACTGGAACGGAACTGGGATCCTGCCAAACCGGTCCGGCTGATCGGCATTGCACTGTCGGGACTGGACGGGGAGGAGAAGGAGGAGCCGCACCAGCTCAGCCTCCTCGACGCGATGCCTTTGGCGGGGGAGGCGTCGAAGTCGGCAAAGGCATTCGATCGCTCGGATGAAAAGAAAAACGAGCGGCTGGATGTCGCGATGGACCGGATTCGCCTCCGGCTGGGAAGCGATGCGGTGGGGCGTGCATCGCTGCTCCGGAGGCCGGTGAAGGCAAGCCCGGAGGATGCCGAAAGCGGCACCAGGCGTCCACATATGCCAGGCGGCAACCGGGAGTGAACCGATAAGACAGGGAGGACTTCCGGTCGGGTTGTACAAATTCGATTCTCCACTGCCACGATCTTGACATCCCTGCGATTAGGGGAGAAACTGTTTAGTAGTACAAGTATTTCCAACCAAATTCACAGCTACTATTTGCACATGCGAAGGGAGAATCAACCATGGATGTACGCAAGACAATGAAAGTCGGATCGGTCTCGACATTCGCCGGCAACCCCTGGGATCTCAAGCTTCCGATGGACAAAATGGCGGAAATGTCGATCAACGGCGCCATCAAGTACGGCCTGGATTGTGCGCAGATCTTTGCGCTGCCGAACATGCCGGATTCGTACTACGAGTGGATCCGGAGCAATTGTGAAGAGCACGGGATCGAGCTGGACATCGGTGCGACCATGAGCCTGTTCGACTTGACCGGAGAGAATGGCGACAAAGCACGTCAGGACCTTCTGGACATGGTCGCCGTGGCGAAAAAGCTCAATGCCAAGATCATGCGCCGCGGTTATAACGGACGGCTCGCGTACGAGTTTTCCCGCTACAACAAAGAATGGCCGCTGGAACAGCACATGCAACACCTGATCGACAACCTCAAGGCCGCGGAGAAAATCCTCGCCCCCGAGGGTATCTATCTGGCGATCGAAAACCACTGCGACTTCCTGGGCACGGAACTGGCCGAGATTTTCAAGGCGGTCGGGTCGGAATACGTCGGCTGCGCACTCGATACCGGCAACGGATTCACCGTGTTCTGCGATCCGGTGATCGAAGCCGAGGCATTGGCCCCCTACACCATCACGACCCACATGAAGGATATGGTCATCAAGCGCGACAGCGGATGGCGCGTTCCGTTCTATCCGAGCGGCTGTGCGCTGGGTGAAGGACATGCCAACGTCGAAAAGATCCTCGACATCCTCGCGGAAAAGAGCCCCTACGCCAAAGGTCTGCACCTGATCGTCGAATGCGGTTGGGTCGAGCCGGTGGAAGGCCTCTCCAAAGAGGAAGCGGGTCTGCGCAGTCTGGCCATGTACGAGAAGAGCTGGAACTATCTGAAGAAACTGACCGGAAAAGCCTGATCGAACACAGCGGGAGAAGGGCGGCGACCGGCTGCCCGTCCCATACAACAAAGGAGTAGAACATGAAAGAAGCGTACAAAAACGTACTGATCACAGGCGGAGCCGGAAACCTCGGCCGTCACGTCTGCCAGGAACTCAAGGAGCAAGGGTACCAGTGCTCCCTGTTCGACCAGACCAGCCCTGCCGAGCAGCGGACCCCTTGGCAGCCCGAGCGCGGCACGATGTTCATCAAGGGGCAGTTGACCAATCTGGCAGACTGCATGCGCGCCATCACGCTGTCCCGCGCGACCTGCATCATCCATCTGGCGGCGTTGCCGTTCACCTCGGACCAACAGCCGGGCAAACAATGGATGCCGCAGATGTTCCCAGAAGACACCACCATGCAGTCCAACGTAATGGGAACATACTATTTGATGGATGCCGCCCGCCGGCTGGGCGTCAAAAAGGTCATCTTTGCGTCATCGTACTACACGCTCGGTCTGGGCTTCCGGATTTCGGACAAACCGTATGTGGTCGAGTACTTGCCGATCGACGAAGACCATCCGCAGCGTCCGGAGGACACCTATTCGCTGTCCAAACTGATGGGCGAAGAGATTCTCAAAGCCTATGCGCGCGCCTATGACATCAAATGCTATGCACTGCGTCTGATGGGCGTTTCGTACCCCTATCATCCGTATGAGCTGGGCGTCAGCATCGCGGACAAAAAGGCACCCGACCACCGTGGCGGTCCGAATGGAACCACTGGCCAGTATGCCGATGCGCGCGACATCGCCTATGCGATCGGTCTGATGATCGAGAAGGATCTGGACGTGGAGTTCGACGTGTTCAACATCTCCACCGACAACGTCTACAAAGAGAGTCCCAAAGAGTATGTCGCCAACCTCCTGCCCGATCTGGTCGAACTGGCCAAGGACATGGGACCCGAAGACGAACTGATCACTTGCCAGAAACTCAAGGACACCTTCGGATACAAACCCAAATACACCTGGAGAAACCGCGACAATTGATCCACCCTCACCGATAGGTTCCACAGGGAGGCCGGCTATGCCGGCCTTTCTCTTTTTGCCGTGTTTCGATAAAAAAAGGCCGGCACAGTGGCCGGCCCATGCGTTGCGTGTGATCGGAACGTATCCCGTCCGTTAAATGTTCATGTTCATGACGCTGCGGACTTCTTCGAGGGTCGCTTCTGCGAGTTCGCGCGCTTCCCGGATTCCTTCGCGCAGCACGTCCCGGACCCGTTCCGGGTCCTGCTCGATTTCCTTGCGGCGGGCACGGATCGGTTTCAGATACGCATTCAGACTTTCCGTCAACAGCTTTTTCAATTGTCCCGAACCGCCGTCTCCGATCCGGTCCGCGATCGCCTCAGGAGATTCGCCTGTACACAAGGAGACCAGCATCAGCAGATTGGAGACTTCCGGTCTTTTGTCGGGATCGTAGGTGATCCGGCGCTCCGAGTCGGTTTTGGCCTTTTTGATCAATGCGGCCGTGGTGTCTTCGGTATCGCAGAGAAGAATGGCGTTGCCGCGGCTCTTGCTCATTTTCTGGGATCCGTCCAACCCCAGGATCAAAGGCGCTTTGCTGAGCAGGGGCTGTGGCTCGGGGAACACAGGGAGGTTGCCGGCGAATCGCTCGTTGAAGCGGCGGGCGATTGTACGCGTCATTTCCAGGTGTGGAAGCTGATCCTTGCCGACCGGTACCACGTTGGCTTTGCAAAACAGGATGTCCGCTGCCTGGTGGACCGGATACGTGTACATGCCGGCGTTGATGCTGGTCAATCCTGCGGACTGGATCTCTTCCTTGACCGTCGGATTGCGCCCGAGCTCCGCCTGGCTGACGAGTGTCAGGAAAGGCAACAGCAGCTGATTGAGTTCGGGGACGTGGCTGTGGGGGAAGATGCTCGTTTGACCGGGTTTCGGCTCCAGGCCGACGGCCAAATAGTCGATGACCAGGTTGTGGACATTGTCTGCGATGTTCTCAAAGGTGTCCCGATCGGTGAGCACCTGATAGTCCGCGATGAGAATGAAGGTCCGCACACCGAGGTCCTGCAGTCGTACGCGGTTTTGTAGGGAGCCGAACAGATGTCCGACATGCAATCGTCCGGTTGGGCGATCGCCGGTCAGCACACGGAATTCGTGTGGCGTTTTGACGAGCTGTGCCTCCAGCTGCCGGCTCCGTTCCACAGTGGCTTCAAAGGTACCGACTTCCTGTGTTTCCTGGTCGATCTGATCCTGCATGAATGTCCTTCCTTTACTGAACGGCCCGCACCCGGGCGGACTTGATTTCCTCCGTTATCATATATGGAAACACCGGTTTTGCCTATACAGAACGGCAAAACCGGTGCTTTTTGGACCAGTCGGACGTGGTTCACTCGAGCCAGATCTTCACGTTTTCCCCTTTTTCGGAGACGATGTCCATGATCTCTCCTTCATCGTTGTCCTCGATCATCTGCTTGACGGCACTCCCCAGTTCGTCCCAATCCAGGCCGTTCGTATCCCAGGACGTTTCCGCCACGTCGGACTTTTTCGTGAAGTATTTTCCGACCTTGACACCTGCGGTGATGAGGCGGGCGGGGATCTTGATATTGACATTGTCCCCTTTCGGCGAAGTGACGACAATGCGGAGCCGGCGTTTTCTCTTGCCGTTGAGGGGGCCGGTATCCGCCTCCGGCGTTGGCGGCGGGGTAGGCCTTGCAGGTGCCTCTGTCGCACCCAGCGCTTCGATCAGCTGGGCGGCCTGCTCGGTATCGATCTGACCTTCCTGCAGCATGGCAAGTACTTTCATGACTTCTTCATTCATCGGAATTGCCTCCTTTGAGCATACGGATCGCTGCTTCGTGCGTGATTTCACCGCGTGACATCCGGTCGAGGATTTCCATCCGGTTCAAGGCGGGCCGGGCTTCGTGGCCATCGAAATCCAGTGCCGCCAGCAACTCGTCCAGCCGGTTGCGCGCGGTGGGGTAGGAGATGTCCAGGAGAGCTCCCACATCTTTCAGATTGCCCCGGCAATACAAGAAGGTCTCCAGGAACAGCAGCTGCTCCGGACGCAACCGCATGTACCGTGAGAGCGGGTACTGGCCGGAAACCGCCGTGCTGCAGACGGGGCACCTGAGAGACTCGATCTGCATCGTGTTTCCGCACGAGGGACAATGGGTGGGAATGTTTTGTTTGTTCATAAGGTCACCTCCACAGTGAAGATCATGCATCAGAAGTTTACGAATGTCAAGCGCAAAATCAATAAAACGAAAACAAAATTCAATAAAACGTAAAAAATACAGCTTTCAGTCTTCAAAAGAGAGTCGGAATTCAGAGTTGTTCCGAGGGTCTCAAGCGGGTGACACTCGCGGAACGATGAAATGTGTTTTATACTCTTCATAGTCTGAACCACCATCAAGAACGTCGGAGGTATCGACCATGAGCCAAGCCATGACCAGTAACGAGTATCTCTCCCATGTGTTAGCAGGAATCGAAACCAACCCCCACATTCGTGCCGGAGCGAAAACGATGAAGGGGGTCTATTTGGAAGCGACCAAACTCGAGTTGCACCGCCGCGGACTTCCTTCCGGCTCGTTTGAGTATCAATATCTCAAACCACAACTGGACCGGATCCGCGCCCGTGAGGAC
>JAAYKS010000184.1 GCA_012522285.1 Clostridiaceae bacterium
GGACTGACCGACAGGGAACTGAACGTGCTGGGCATCCTGCACGCCGGCGAATGACCGGAAAGGGACACACATGAAACGGGTCTACGCGATTGAAAAGAACTGCATCGACTGCAAACTCTGCGAGGTCTACTGCAAGACCGCGCACTCCCGCACCAAAGACATCATCAAGGCGCACAAAACCGAACAGCCCGAGCCACAAGCCCGGATTCTCGTGGAAGGCGACCACCTTCTCTCCTGCGCGGTCAGCTGCCGGCACTGTGACGATCCCGCCTGCGTGGCGGCCTGCATCACCGGGGCGATGGTCAAGGACCCGGTGACTGGCATCGTCACCAACGATCCGGACCGGTGCATCGGGTGCATGACCTGCCTCGCTGCCTGCCCGTACGGGGTGGTCAAGGTGGGGACGGTGGCGTTCAAATGCGACCTGTGTCAGGGGGAGGAAGAACCCGCCTGTGTCGCGCACTGCCCCAACCGGGCACTGATTTATGTGGAGGGAGGATCGCTGCGATGACGATGGGAAACGCTTCTGCACAAACGAAAGAAACACGGTATATCATCGTAGGCAACGGGGCGGCCGGCGCCGCCGCGCTCCGGGAGATCCGCGCCACTGACCCCGCCGGCCGGATCACAATGCTGACCGAAGAAGCTTATGATGCCTATTCACGGCCTCTGATCTCCTATTATCTCAAGGGGCGTGTCCCGATGGACAAGATCGGTTACGGGTCGCCGCTGCCCCCGGACGGCCACACGGAGATGCGATTGTCCACCCGGGTGGAAGGCATCGACCCACAGGCACACACGCTTCAATTGGAGGGCGGGGAGATCCTGCCATACGACAAATTGTTGCTGGCAACGGGGAGCGTCCCCTTCGTCCCTCCGATGGAGGGTGTCGGCGGACAAGAAAACGTGTTTACCTTCCTCGACCTTGCCAATGCGGTACGCATCCGGGCGTATGCCAAACCGGATATGAAAGCGGTAGTGGTCGGGGGCGGCCTGATCGGGATGAAAGCTGCGGAGGGGCTCCACGAGTTGTGTGCCTCGGTGACGGTATGCGAACTCGCGGACCGGATCCTGCCGACCATCCTGGACGAACGTGCCGCGGGCCGGGTCCGCCGGCACGTGGAGGCGCACGGGATTGCCATTTTGACCGGCGATACCGTTGCACGCGCGGAATCCGAGGATAACTCCCTCCGTAGGGTGGTACTGCGCAGTGGTGCGGTACTGGACTGCGACCTGCTGGTGGTTGCGGTCGGAGTCCGCCCCAATGTCACACTCGCCCGCGCGGCGGGGTGTACGGTCGGGCGGGGGGTCCGCACCGGCCGGGATCTGTCGACCGACGTGCCGGACATCTGGGCGGCGGGGGACTGCACCGAAAGCATCGACCTGTTGGACGGCACCTCCAAAATCCTCGCTCTCTGGCCCAACGCGGTCGCGCAGGGCAGGACCGCCGGGAGCGCGATGGCGGGCGGAGACAGGACCTTCGACGGCGCGTTCGCGATGAACGCGATCGACTTTTTCGGTCTTCGGATGGTCACCTCTGGACTGCTGCAGGTGGAAGACCCCGCCTACCGGATTGAGATCCGCGAGGACGACGGAAGCTACCGCCGGTTCGTGGTCCGGGACAATCTGCTGCGGGGGTACTGCCTCGTCGGGGACATCGACCGCGCCGGGATCTACACCACCCTGATCCGGGA
>JAAYKS010000185.1 GCA_012522285.1 Clostridiaceae bacterium
GGGTTGGATCGTTTGCGCCGGCTGGTCGAACGCGCACAGCGGCAGGACGTCACGATCGCCCTGGAAAACCTGCGGCAGTCGGAACATCTGGATCGCGCGTTTGAGGCCATCCCGTCTGACCGGCTCGGGTTTTGCTATGACAGCGGGCATGAGAACCATTTCACAAAAGAGTGGGATCTGCTGGATCGCTATGGCCATCGGCTCAAAGCCTTGCACCTCCACGACAACAAGGGGGGCCTCGACCAGCATCTGCCGCCGGGCGAGGGGACGATTCGTTGGCCCTGGTTGATGGAGCGGATCGCGCGGACGGGATACCGTGGCCCGGTTTCCCTGGAGTTGTCCAACATCGCGTCCTCACGGCTGCGCAGGATGCCAGTGGAGACATTTCTGGACAGGGCACACAGCAAAGCCGTTGCGCTGGGGGCGATGATGACTCCTTTGGACGGCAAAGCCCGTCCGGACGCGGACATAAATTTGTAAAGAGTGAAAAACACACGAAACTTTCCCGCGCTTTTGTGCGTCTAACCCTTCAGTCATCCAGTGCAGTACGGTATCTGCCATACACGGTCAGCCGCACTGACCCCGTCGAGAGACGGGCATCGCACCCGGAAAGAGGAGGTTGGAGTCTATGAATTTTGTTCGCAGGGGTTTGATCAGTGTCCTGCGCAAGCGGGGGAAATCGGCGATACTGCTGATTCTCGTGTTCATTCTCGGCAATGTCATGGCCGGCGTGATTTCCGTCAAAGCGGCGGTCGGCAACACCCAGAAGATCATGCGTGAAAAAATCGGGGTGCTGGCGTCCATCGAAGTGGATTATGACGCGTACAACGAAACCGGCGGAATCGAGCCGATCGGCCCAATCCCGACCGAAACGATTCATGCGACCGGACGGCTGGACGGGGTCAAGCAATATGACTATTTGTCCAAGCTCTCGCTCGAAAGCAATGAAATCGAGGCCTATTATGATGACAACCCCGGTCCGATTAAGCCGCTCTACCGGAGCGACGACCTCCCTATGCCCGAGCCGGATAAGGGGGGAACCATTCTGCCCGCACCTGACGATCCTAATCCCTATGAGAACTGGTCTTACTTCCAGCTGGTCGGGGGACAAAATCCCGACATCCTCGACCAGGTGTACGGACAGATCACTCTGTACCAGGGACGGACGTTTTCCGAGGACGAGATCGCGAACAGTGTGAACGCGGTCGTCATCTCGCGCAAGCTCGCGGAGAAAAACGGACTGAGTGTTGGTTCCACGATCCAGATGAAAAAGCAGATCTACAAATACGAATACGACATTCTCCCCCGCAAGGATGTGGATATCATGCCGATCCCCGGCATGCCGGGAAAACCAGGTACCCCCGAAATCGTCATCAAGACCTTTGAACTCACGGTCATCGGGATCTTCGAACCGGTCGAGCGCCCGGAAGCCGATCCCAGCGAACCCTACTACGGCTACATCGATTTTAACAACCAGATGTACACGACCAACAAAGCGATCGATCTTTTCAACCAGGTCATCATGGAAACCGAGCGCGAGTTGAATGGCACCGAGACAACCGGTTCGTATTCCTATGTGTTGCCTGTGTTCACCCTCAAAGACCCGCTTGGAATCGAAGCGTTCCAGCAAGAGGCCGCCCCGCTGTTGCCCAAGTTTTACAAACTCACCGACACCAGCGAGGATTTCCAGTACATTGCGACACCGATGAAAAATATGGACTGGATCGCCACCTTGATTCTCGGCGTGACCATCGGTGCCACCCTCCTGATTCTGAGCCTTCTGATCACGCTGTTCCTGCGCGATCGGCGGCACGAAATGGGCATCTACCGCTCGCTCGGCGAGTCCCGCGTGCGGGTCGCCGGCCAGATTCTGACCGAGGTCTTGCTCATCGGGATCCTCGCGGTGTCCCTCTCTCTGGTATCAGGCAATGTGATTGCCGGCAATATGTCCGACAAGATGCTCGCCAATCAGATCGCGGCGGAGCAGGCGCTGCGGGACAAGGACAATGACAAACCCTGGTACGAGACGCCGTCGGAACTCGAAATGCTGGGGTACAACTCCGAAGTCTCGGAGGAGGAGCTGATCGAGTCCTACCAGGTCCGGATCGGTGCCAAAACCGTCTTGTTGTTCTATCTGGTCGGAATCGGGAGCCTGGTCATTTCGACCGCGGTTCCGATCCTCTATGTGATCCGGCTCAATCCCAAGAAGATTTTGATGTAAGGGGGATGTTTCGATGGCTTTGCTGACAGCGGAAAACATCAGTTATTTTTACCAGGACGGCGATGCCCGCCGGTACATTTTGCGGGATATCGACTACACTTATGAAAAAGGAAAGTTCTATACGATCCTGGGCGAATCCGGATCGGGCAAGACCACCTTCCTCTCTCTCCTCGGCGGAATGGACGAGCCAAAGACCGGAACAATCCGGTATGAAGGCGAGGACATCCGAAAAACAGGATACGACAAATTCCGGCGCAACAAAGTCGGATTTGTGTTCCAGAACTTCAACCTGGTGCCGTTCATGACCGCGGTGGAAAATCTGCTCGTCGCCATGAGCATCACCGAAAACACAATCCCGAGCGAGAAGAAAGAGATCGCCTACAATTTGCTCGACTTTGTTGGCATTGACCGCATCAAAGCGGACCGGACCGTCAACCGGTTGTCGGGAGGCGAACAGCAAAGAGTCGCGATCGCACGCTCCATCTCGACCAACGTCGACATCGTGCTGGCGGACGAGCCGACGGGCAATCTGGACGAAGACACGGAAAATGAGATCGTGGGAATCTTCAAGGAATTGGCGCACCGTTTCGGCAAGTGTGTCATCGTCGTCACACATTCGACCGAAATCGCGCAACAATCAGATCAGGTGGCCAAGTTGAAAAAAGGAGTGCTGCGCGTGGATGAGTGACTTTTTGGATCAGTTCCGCAACAAGAACTATAAAGAGGTCCCGGAGAGCCAGCCGGTATCCGAAGAGGATGCGACCCCCGTCGAAGAGGCGATGGTTGCACGGGTGCCGGACGATGGCGAGACATTGACTCCGGAGGCGTCTGCACCCGTGGATACGGAGCCGGAGGAGGGTGGGCAAGAACCCTCTTCTCCGCGTTTCGAGTCTTTCCATCCCGTCCGGGTTGGTTCGGATGGGACGGTCGAACCGGTCGAGGGATCGGACGAGCCGTTGCCGGCAAAGGATACAGGCATTGGCCGCCCGGCCGACACCGCTCGCAGACCGGGCGGCGCGGGAGTGCGCGGGGTGGAGCACGATGTGGTGATCGACAAAGGGTACCACCGGCTCAAGGTCATCCGCTATACGCTGATCAGCGTGACGGTGCTCGCGTTGTGCGTACTCGGGTTTCTGGCCTACCGGTATTTCAACCGGGTCGAAACCCTGACTTTTGTCGGCAAACCGATCAGCGAAGCGCGTACCTGGGCACTAAAAAACCGGATCGAGCTCGACATTCGATACGAATTTAACATTGAGAACTCAAACGACACCGTGATCACGCAGGATGTCGAGCCGGGAATCGCCGTCCAGAAAGGAACGGTGCTGGGCCTTGCGGTGAGCAAAGGGGCCGACCCGGACGAACGGCTGACCCTTCCGGATCTCGTTTCGATGTCGACTGCGGAAGTCCGGGCATGGATCACGGATATCAAAGCCAACAACATCAATCTGGTCCAGCAGTACCACAAGTCGGTGGAGGCCGGGCGATTCATCCGGCTGGAATTCGCGGACGTTTCGGTGGATGAGACCAATTTCACGCGCCGGGATTACCTCGTGATTTACATGTCACGGGGCCCCGAACCCGTGAATCTCGAAATCTATGTGCCCAATTTTACGGGGTATACCCGCGAGCAGGTCGAATCCTGGCTCCAGTCCAACCCGGTGTTCATCCTCTATACCGAACAGGGATCGGATACGGTGCCGGCCGGACAAGTGATATCACAGGACATTGCGGAGGGGGAAGTGGTGGCGTCCCAGTCCGAAATCCGACTGGTCCTCTCGATCGGAAAAGGGATAGAGGTGCCCGACTTTGCTTCGACCC
Source organism: Clostridiaceae bacterium (assembly GCA_012522285.1). Lineage (GTDB taxonomy): Bacteria > Bacillota > Clostridia > Saccharofermentanales > UBA5734 > JAAYKS01. The sequence continues at coordinate 4,043 of JAAYKS010000185.1, forward strand.
ATGCGGGAGAAGCGGCATCCATCGCACCGGGACTCGAAGTGACAGTGCAGTCCCTGTACCACAACGAAGTGCCCTATGGGAAATTGGTGTCACAGTCGGTTGCTGCCGGTGAAATGCTGTTTGGAGACGAAAAGAAGGTCGCGGTGGTTTACTCGCTCGGACGTCCCTACATCGGTCAACTGGTGGGACGGATGGAAAACGAAATCCCCGCATACTTTTTTGACTTCAATACAAAAGGGTGCGCGTTGACCTACAAGATCATCTATGTCGACTCCCATATCGACAAAGGAACCGTCGTGGCGGCCAGCCGGTACAACGAGTATCTCTATCTTGCCTCCGGAGTGGAAATCCAGGTCAGCAAAGGCAACCTGTCGCCGCCGACCGAGCCGACGATGCCCCCGCCGACTGAGCCTACGTCACCGCCGACCGAACCGACGGCTCCGCCGACTGAACCGACGACCCCGCCTACGGAGACACCGGGCAAGTCCTGACAGATCTAGACAGTAGGAGAACGGGGGATCGTGAAACTTTGCCGGACGACCAGCCGGGAGGGGATGGTCACCCGGACCGGCGAGCGACGTCCGTGGATGCGTTCCAGCAACAAATTCACCGCCTGACGTCCGGCCTCTGCCGGATCCAGATCGAACGAAGAGAGCGGAGGAGAAGAGGATACCGCGAGGCGGGTGTTGTCGAAGCTGCTGACCGAGACATCCTCCGGCACCCGGATGCCCGCTTCGGAGAAAGCGCGCAATGCACCGATGGCGAACGAGTCGTTCGCGATCATAAAAGCGGTCGGCAGCCGGCCTTTGCGGAGCGCCTGTACGGTGGCCCGATATCCCCCCTCGGAAGTCCAGGGAGCAAGATGCACATGTCCGGACTCAAGCCTTCCTGCGTCGCGCATCCATTCCAGATAGGTCTGGTGGCGCACATCGATCGATGTGGACGGCCGCTGTGTGACGATATCGGGGGCATAGATGTTTCCCGTGATCAAACCGATCGAGAGATGACCCAGGCGGGACAACAACTCCAGCCCTTCCCGGGTTGCGCCCGCCATATCGTTCTGGACCACGTCGATGTCGATCTCCTGCTGGACGGTGTTTTTGAGAAAAACGATGTTCCGGCTGGCGTCGCACACCTCCAGAACCGGCCGGGGATCGATCGCCCCGATCACCACCAACCCGTCGAGTCTGAACAGATCCCCATGCGCGAGCGGCTCACCCGGCCGAAACAGTCGGGTGTCTGTCATACCCAGCGTGCGGGCTTGGCGTTCGACATTTTCCCGCATGGTAGTGAAAAACGGACTGGCCGCCTCTTCTTCCCACGTGTGCTTACACACGATGCCAATGCGAAGTCGCTGCCCGGTACGGGGTGGGTCGGCTTCTTTACCGGTCCCCGGAGAATTCATCTTTGAACCCAACTTTCATAATAAAAGGATACAAAGTACTATACACCCTTGTCACTTGGAGGGCAAACAACGCAATTCATTGTCGCATTGGTATACTGCATGACAGAAGACTCGACAAGTCATCGGAGGTGTCCATCGATGAGAATCGCTTTACTGGCCGACATCCACGGTAATCTCCCTGCGTTGCAGGCCGTGATGGAGCAGATCCGGACGTTGGAGGTCGACCGTATGGTTTTTCTCGGGGACTATTCCTTTGGACTGCCGTTTGTCAACGAGACCATCTCCCTCATCCGTTCTGTGCCGCACGCTGTGGCAGTCCGCGGGAACGGGGAGGACCGTTTGCTTTGGCTGGCGGGACAGGAGCGGAGTGGCTGGACCGACGGGCAGATGCGGGCGGCCTACTGGACGGTCCGGCATCTGTCGCGGGAGACGTTCGGTCTTCTCGCGTCTTTGCCGGCCACTGCTTGCTTAGGTGAAGGTCCCGTTCCGGTATATGCCGCGCACACGCTGCTGCAGATGACCGGTGTCGACGAGCCCTTGGGGGGAGGAACCCCGCCTGCATTGCCTGACGGCATACCGGTGGGAGTCTATGCATTTGGACACACCCACCGGTCCTGGCACGCCCATCGAGAGAAGACGATCCTGGTCAATCCGGGATCGGTTGGCCTCCCGATGGACGGGAACCCCGAAGCTGCGTATGCGATCCTTGACGAGCGGGGTGACACATGGCAGGTGGAGCGGCACCGCGTTCCCTACGATGTGGAATCCGTGATCGCGGCCGTCCGAACCTCGTCCCAGCATGCGGCCGCTCCGGTCTGGACCGCGCTGGCGATCCGCGAACTCAAGACTGCCCGGAACCATGTCTACCCGTTTCTGGCCTGGGCTGAGAAGTACGCGCGGCAGATAGGGGATCCCCGTCGCCCGTTTGCCCCGGACACCTGGGAAGCGGCTTACCATGCATGGGATTTTGATGCGTCGTTTTATTTATACCGATGACCTGTCGGA
>JAAYKS010000186.1 GCA_012522285.1 Clostridiaceae bacterium
ACCCAGACCTGGAATGCGACAGACCAACCCGATTGTTTGTACTTCCTGATAAAACGTTTATCCCATGTCGCCATACGGCACCTCCGATTTTTTTCTGTCCCGATTCCGCCTCATCGGCGGTCCGGACGTTTTTTATTCCAATCCGTAGTGTTCCCGGGCATCAAACCCGGCGTAGGTAACGGTCCGGTCCTCGACGGGAGTGATTTCCAGCATGCACAGGTGGTTCGACGGAAGGCTCACCGACACCTCCAGCCAGCCGTCCTCCCGGGCGAACAGCTTTTCGTCCCGCTGCAACGGCTCAGCAGAAGCCCGCAGAATCCGGCGCTGTGCATCGTCGAGCGTGTACGGTTTGCCCAGATTGCTCCAGGTCTGTAGCGGGTTCGCATGCTTGCCGCCCACACTCTGCTTGAGCAGCAGGCACTGCGGCGAGGACAGGCCCGGCAACCGGAGGTTGTAGCTGATCGGCTCCGCGGATTGGTCCGTTGTCGCGTCCGCGTGCCACCCGATGATCGCGTACCGGTCGCCATCCCGGGTGACGATGAGATTTTCGTCCCGGTACACCAGCTCGCCGCCCGCGCGGGAGAAGAACGCAAAGGTCCAAAATGTCGGTTTTTTGATCGACTCGAGACCGACCAGCCCGAAGCCGCCGTGGAGCACCGAAATCGGGACGTCCGCCTCTTCAAACACATCGCTGAAGGTCCAGTAGGAATAGGAGTCCGCGTAGTCGCCCGCCTCGCTGAGGATGCGCGCGATGTAGGCGGCATTGTACACGGTGTCATGGACCGGGCAGCGCGGCACATACGAAGTGCTGAATTCCGTGATGTGCAGCGGGAGCCCCGCGATCCGCGGGTAGTCATCCATGATCTGCCGGGTCTCGCGGAGCTCGTCGATCATGATGTCGTTTTTGCGCAGCGAATGGTGGACATAAAAACCCTCCCGGCGGGGCTGGTTCGCGGCATAGCAGTGGCGGGTCACCATGTCGATCGGGAGATCGTTTTCGGTCACGAACGAGAAAAACGAACGCAGCCAGTGTTCGGTGTCCACCCCGCAGATCGCGGGTCCGCCGACCGGGATCCGGGGATCCACCCGCTTGACCGCACGCGCGGAGACCTCGTACAGATGAAAATACTCCTGCATCGTCCCCGCCCAGAATCCGATATTGGGCTCGTTCCAGACCTCGACCGGCCAGGTCGCCACCTCGTCGTGGCCGTACCGTTCCGCCAGATGTGCCAGCGTGTGCTCGACGAGGATCTCCCACTTGTCAAAGTCATTCGGAGGCGTGACGTTTCCCTTCCAGTAGAAGATCGTTTGCTCTCCGGACTTCAACTTTTCAGGCATAAAGCCCAGTTCGAGAAAGGGTCGGATGCCGCGCGCGAGGTAACTGTCGACCACCCGGTCGAGATAGGTGAAGTTGTAGTACGGGCGCGGACCCTCCGGGGAGTCCAGCTCGCGGTAGATGCTCATATCGTCGCAGAACAGCCCGTGCCCGCGGATGTAGCGGAACCGGATGGCCTCCTGCACGAGATCGAGGTGATCGAGATACTCCTGCTGGAGTGCCAGGCCCATGCGGCCGGTGCCGACACAGTAGGCAGCGTTATTTTTAAAAGGGACACCTGCGGCAGGAACAGTGACGGAACGGATCATATCTGGGCACCTCCATGAATACAGTCAGCTGCTTGTACAATTATACGTCAGACCAGCCGGCGGAGGGCTGTCGCAAATACGCGTCCGCTTCCTCCGGCGACATCCGGTCCCCCCAGGTTTCCAGCAACCCTTCGAGGACTTGTATTTTTCGTATTACTTGCCATATTATGCTTACAGGCTAGCTTTTGCTCCTGAATGATCTGTATTCGTTGTATTTCAAACTAGGCGGTACCTTTTTCATGTTGGCTGTATTTCTTTCTTTGATCGACGATGAACCTTCGCGAACACTGTTCGAACAAGTTTATCTTGGTCATGTTCATACGATGATCCATGTTGCCCGCAACGTTTTACACGATTACATGTTGGCGGAGGATGCGGTCCACGATGCTTTTCTTCATATCATGGATCATCTGGATGCGATCACCGAGGCGGATAGCACAAGAACCCGGGCCTATGTCGTTCTGATCACGCGAAATGTCGCCATCAACTATTATCGGAAACAGAAGCGCCGAGCAGAGTCCAATCTCGATGAATTTTCAGATTATCTATCGACGGAACAACCGGATCCGGAAGTTGTCCTGATGCAAAAGGAGAAGTTCCAAGAGTTGCTGGCGAGCATCTCCCGTCTAAAGCCGGCTCTTGCTGATGTTATCTCATTGAAAGTTGTTTTTGGGTACAATGACGATGAGATTGCTCGCCTGCGTGACATAACCCCATCCAATGTGCGAGTACGGTTACATCGGGCCAGGCGCAGTCTAGCGCTGGATATGCTAGAGGAAGACACCTGATATGGAAGTAGCTTGCGATCCCGTCCTGCTTCAAAAGATAAACGAGTACATGGGTTCCTTGCTTTGCGAACTGCCGTCCGAACAAGAATTGGCGGATATCCAAGTACTGTCATTCCGCTTTAAGAGACGGATGCAGCGACTAGTCCGAAAAGCCCAACAGAGAGAATCTGAGCTGCCCCAAAAGAAGAGATTCCCGCTACAGAGAATCCCTCATCCGCATGCCTCTGTCAGGAAGCGTCTGGTAATCCTTGTTATCATCATTACCATTCTGACCACGGCCTTCGCTGTCTCCGCCAGCCGGGACGCGATCGTCGGATTTGTCGTTCAGGTTTTCGAAAAATTCTCTACGATTATTTTCAACAGTTCACCGACAGAATCGGAGCCCCTATCGATGCCAACTGATCCTCGGGATATCACCGAGCATCTCCCAACAGCTGTTCCCGACGGTTATTCGCTATCGGAACAGACAGGTTCCGAATATTTCGTTCGACTGATCTACACCAACACAGAAGGGCATTATTTACTATTCGTAAAGGAAGAAAAATCCAGTGTAAGGATCGACATCAATACCGAAGGAATCCAGACCGAATCCATCCTGATCGGAGAGTACCGCGGGATTTATTACTTCAACCTTGGAACGGGCGGTCTGATTTGGGAAGATGACTGGTATGCGTATTCGATCCTTGGCGAAATAACCAAAGATGAGATGATCCATATGGCCTATTCGACGAAATAGCCGTTTTATTAGTACCCGTATGAGGATCGCGATAAATCGTTTGTAACAAATAACTCCTCCCCGGCGTTTATATAGTAGAGATACAAACAACCAATCCTACACTAAGTGCATTTTGGAAAACAGGAGATCCGTATGAAAAAGGTTGCCGCCTCTATCTGTCTTTTCCTTATCGTGCTCACACTCATTGGCTGTACGCCAGCTGGTACCGGTACCTCCTCGATATCAGATACTACGAAGCCAGTACAATCCAGCACGTCCACAACCGTCATGACAACGACCGCTAAGACAACGACTCCTGCCACGAGCAGCCTGCCTCTGATTCTTACACCTGTTCCAGAGGCTTACACGAAAATCCCATATACCGAAATCGTGGAAGACCTGATCCTATTCGCACCTAAAAAGGAATACTCCCAGACACATTCCGAATCTGTGGAAAAAGTGATCATTCCCTTCCTTGAACCAGTGGATCGCGCCCAGGTCGTCGGGATCAGCGAGAACCTGGAAGTGTATATCGCGCTGGAAAACGGAGAGCCAGAATCGGAACGGAAGATTCAGGTTGTGTCCTGGTCCATACCGACGGAAACCTGGTCCAATCTACTCGATATCACGGTTCCGGCTGGCCGGAGCTGTTATGTTGATCTGGTGAGCGAAAAATACATTGTCTGGGTGACTTCCGAGACGCGTGGTCTTGAACAAATGGAACCTGAAATATGCGTCTATCATCGTCATACAGAGGACATGCACCGTTTCGAACTACCCAAATTCGAAGATCAGGACTTCCCTGGTGAACAGATATCCTTCGCACCAACATCCCGTTTGATTGAACTAAACGATGCTCTTTATTTTGAGATGATCACCGGGAAAGTGTCTGGAGTCGGGTTCAACCGGAGCATCGGCAGGTACGATGTGCTGGAAAAGGTGGTGTCGGTGTACCAGGAACACGCCAGCAATCCATTCCGCATCGAAGACCGGATCGGCTGGTGTGAACTACCTGAAAATGGAAAAGGCACAGTCCTCTCCATCCAGGATGAGAAAGGCGCATGGAGCGAGTTGAGTGACATAGGGGTCAGCGAGGCCAGGGTGTCCGTCGGTGGTGATGTCGCATTAATCAACGATTCAATCCAAAGTTGGCAGATCGAATCATCCGGAGCGACTTGCATTTCCAATGATGGAGTGGATGGCCGGGGTGTCCGGATGATCAGGGACGGTGCGGTCGTTCCAATCCTCGCGTCAAGGAACGCCGCTTACGTGCTTTCACCAGAAACCGACGGAAACATCGTTGTATTCACGCTCAACGGTTGCACCGCAAAGCCCTTGTACTATGACATCAGTCAAGAAACCATCATCGAGTTGGACAATGCCGTGAATGGCGTTTACGAACCGTTTATCACAGGACAGTATGTGGTGTATGTACAGCAATACCAAAACGATA
>JAAYKS010000021.1 GCA_012522285.1 Clostridiaceae bacterium
CTCGGCACAAGAAATCGAGCGCTTCGGAGAAGTGTTCCGGTTTATCTTCCACTATGCGAAAAACCTGGGCATCCGGACGTACCTGATCACATGGAATCTGCGCATCTCCCCCGCGATCGCACGGGGCCTGGGACTTCCTGCCGAGCTCGGACGCCAGTCGCACGATCCGCGCTCGATCGCGCTCCGGCAGCACCAGGACATTGTCAAGGAATATTTCCGGGAGGCGATCAAAACCTTGCTGTTGGCCTACCCCGACCTTACGGGACTCGGAACCTCCAACAGCGAAGAGCTGGTCGGCTCTCCGGAAGAGCGCGAGGAATGGGTGGCCGACACGTATCTCGAGGCGATCCGGGAGCTCGGGGTCTACGTCCCGTTCATCCATCGGACCAACATGAGCAACGGAATCATCGCAAAGCGCTTATTCCTCGACAAATATCCCACGGAGGAAAAGTACATCAGCTGGAAATACTCGAACGCCCACATGTATTCCCATCCCGAGCCGCAGTTCGAAGCGCTCTGGCACCCCTGGGACGGCATGGACATGACCCAAACCCGCGTGCTGTACACCGTCCGCAACGACGACTTCCACAACCTGCGCGGCGGCGACCCCGCGTTCATCTCCGCTTATATTAAGGGCATGAAAAAACCCTATGTCCACGGATTCTACTGGGGATCTGACGGATACCTGTGGGCCGGCGAGTGGCAGCATGTTCCGCACAAGCATGTGGAGTGGGACTATGCGTTTCAAAAACACTGGATGCAGTTTGAAACGCTGGGCCGTCTGTCCTACAATCCGGATCTGGACGAGTCCCTGTGGCTCGCAAAACACCGGGAGCGGTACGGAGCGGCGGCGGGAGAACCGGTGTACCGCGCGCTGCAGGCCGGCACCCGCATCCTGTGCGCCGCCAACCGGCAGCACTGGCTCAACTATGACTACCAGTGGCACCCGGAGAGCCTGCTGTCCGCCACAACCGGGTTTAAGACCATCCGTGAGTTCATGGATTGCCCGGCCATGCCCGGCGTGGGAACCCTGGGCATCCGGGAAACCGTAGACCTGCGGTTGTCTGGTGGCGATGTGACCGGAGAAACCCCGGACGACATCTTCCGGTCGATCGAAGCGGATCTGGACGTGATCGCAACCGGCATCGCGTCGATCGAGACAGGTGCCTCCTCCCTCGGACTGCACGGTGAACTGCTGTGTACCCTGGAGGACATCCGCGCCTGGCGGGAGCTGGGAGGATACTACCTGTGCAAATTCCGGGCCGCGATGGACCTGGTCCGATATGAACGAACCGGCGAGCCAGATACCCGGGAAGCCGCCTTGCGACAGTTGGGCAATGCCCTGATCCACTGGCGCGCGCTGTCCGCCATCGGCGCTTCGCACTACCTGCCCTATCGGATGTCCCGCGTCGGGATGACGTTTGGATGGAGCTATTACATCGACGAAGTCGAAAACGACATCCGGATCGCGGAGCGAATCGAACCCCTTATCGCCCCCGCGGGCGGAGCGGGCGGTTGACCGGCCACTGCGGATCCTTGCGCTCCAGCACCTCCACGATTCCCATCGCGGCGTGCAAACCCATCCGGTCCATTGCCTCTTGTGTGAGCGCGGCATTGTGCGGGGTGGCGATCACCTGATCCATCGCCAGCAGCGGATGATCCGGCGCAGGCGGTTCTTCGGCAAACACATCCAGGCCCGCACCGCGGAAGATGCCGTCCCGAAGCGCTGTCACCAGATCCTCCTCGACTACGATCTCCCCGCGTGCGGTGTTGATGAAAAATGCGTCCGGTTTCATGAGGCGAAACGCCGCCATCCCCACGCTGCCGCGGGTCTCCGGGGTAGCCGGCACGTGCAGGCTGACAACATCCGCCCGCCGAAAAATCTCCTCCCGGGCGGTGACCGCTTCGACTGCGGACGGAAAAGCGTTCAAAGGAAGGTAGGGGTCATATCCCAGGATCTTCATGCCAAACGCCGACGACGCCTTCTGCGCGACCAGGCGTCCGATCCGCCCCATCCCGATGATCCCCAGCGTCTTGCCTTCCAGATC
>JAAYKS010000022.1 GCA_012522285.1 Clostridiaceae bacterium
ACAGGCCACTCCCCTACTCGTCCAGACGGAGCACGCTCATAAACGCCTCCTGCGGAAGCTCCACACTCCCGACCTGTCTCATTTTTTTCTTACCTTCCTTCTGCTTCTCCAGCAGCTTCTTTTTGCGCGTGATATCGCCGCCGTAGCACTTTGCCAGCACGTCTTTGCGGAAAGCGCGTACGGTTTCCCGGGCGATGATGCGCCCCCCGATGGTTGCCTGGATCGGGATCTCAAACTGGTGCCTGGGGATGTTCTCCTTGAGTTTTTCCACCATGGAGCGGGCGCGCGCATAGGCCTTTTCCCGGTGGACGATAAAGGTCAGCGCATCCACGGCTTCCCCGTTGAGCAGGATGTCCAGTTTGACCAGATCGGACTCTTCGTATCCCGCCATCTCGTAGTCCAGCGAAGCGTATCCGCGCGTACGGGATTTGAGAGCGTCAAAGAAGTCGTAGATGATCTCGTTCAAGGGCATCCGGTAATGAAGTACCACCCGGTTGGCGTCCAGGTATTCCATATTCCCGTACACCCCGCGCCGGTCCTGGCAAAGTTCCATGATATTGCCCACGTACTCTTTGGGCGTCATGATGTTCGCCTTCACAATCGGCTCTTCCATCGAGCTGATCTCGGTCGGGTCCGGCATGCTGGTCGGATTGTGCAGCCACATGGAATTGCCGTCATTGGTCGTAATCCGGTAGACAACAGAGGGCGCGGTCGAGATGAGGTCCAGGGAATATTCCCTTTCCAGACGTTCCTGTACGATTTCGTAATGGAGCAGTCCGAGAAAGCCGCACCGGAACCCAAACCCAAGCGCTACCGATGTCTCCGCTTCAAAAGACAAGGCCGCATCGTTGAGCTGGAGTTTTTCAAGCGCGTCGCGCAAGTCCGGGTATCGGGCACCGTCGGTCGGATACATTCCGCAGTACACCATCTGGCGCACCTTTTTGTATCCCGGGAGTGCCTGGGCTGCGGGGCGGTCAAACAGCGTCACGGTATCGCCGACTCCGGTGTCCCGGACATTTTTAATACTGGATACGATGTATCCCACGTCTCCCGCGAGGAGCTCCTCACAGGGGCTCAGGGTCCCGGGACGGAAAAACCCGAGTTCATTGACGATAAAGTCCTTGCCTGTGTTCATCATGAGGATGCGGTCGCCGGTGCGAACCTTCCCCTGCATGATGCGGACATGCACGATCACCCCTTTGTAGGTATCGTACTTGGAATCGAAAATGAGCGCCTGCAGCGGAGCATGCTCGTCTCCTCCGGGAGGAGGCAACCGCTTAACGACCTGCTCCAGCACAGATTCGATATGTGTACCGCTTTTGGCAGAGATCAGCGGGATGTCCGTGCAGTCGATTCCCAGCACATCTTCGATCTCCCTGATCACCACCTCCGGCTGTGCGGAAGGCAGATCGATCTTGTTGATGACCGGAAGAATCTCCAGATCCGCGTCCATCGCAAGATATACATTGGCAAGGGTCTGCGCTTCGATGCCCTGAGCGGCATCCACGACCAGCACTGCGCCGTCACATGCCGCAAGACTGCGGGACACCTCGTAGTTGAAATCCACATGCCCCGGGGTGTCGATCAGGATCAGTGTGTAGATCTCGCCGTCGGACGCCAGGTAATGCATCCGGACCGCTTGTGCTTTGATGGTGATCCCCCGCTCGCGCTCGATGTCCATGTTGTCGAGCACCTGGCTCTGCATTTCGCGCGCAGTCAATACACCAGTCTTCTCGATCAGCCGGTCGGCCAGCGTGGATTTTCCGTGGTCGATATGCGCAATGATGGAAAAATTGCGGATGAGTAAGATGCGGTCTTTATTCATAGAGTCGATTTGGCTACCTCCTGCCGTCAAGGGACACCGACCCGGTCAAACGGATAGAAGCGGATCACACAGGTACCGATGACATCGTCGAAGGGAACGGGACCAAATACCCGGCTGTCTTTGCTGTTGCCGCGGTTGTCCCCCATGACGAACAATTCGTCCTCCCCCAGTGTTACCCGGTCGAAACCGCGACCCAGCGGTGGTGTTTTCGTTTCATTGCCCAGATATGGTTCTTCCAGCGGGATGCCGTTGCGGTATACCAGACCATCCCGCACGTCAATCGTGTCGCCCGGGAGTCCGATCACCCGTTTGACAAGATCAGGCTCCTCGTCACCCAGCATTTTGGCGCCGTCGATGGTGACAATGTCCCCATAGTGAAACCGTCCCAGACGGGCGGAAACCTTTTGCACCAGCAGTTGGTCCCCTTCGTGGAGGGTTGGTTGCATCGAGGCGCCGAACACCTGGTTGTTCTGTAACACGAAGGTGACGATCAAGAGGCCGACAGCGAGTGCCCCGACGATGTATTTCATCCAGTCGAGAATTTCCGCCATGACCTGTTCAGGCGTCATCGGTCCGCGTCGTGTCTCTACCGGACGTGCCATTTCATTCCTCCACACGGCCGTTTGCTTTGTCCGACCGAATCATGAGCCCCAGCTCCTCCAGTTGTTTTTCGTCCACATCGCCCGGCGCGTCGGTCATCAGGTCAGATGAGTTCTGCACCTTGGGGAAGGCGATGACTTCGCGGATGTTGTCCAGCCCGCCGAGCAGCATCACCATCCGGTCCAGACCGTATGCCAGTCCGCCGTGTGGAGGTACACCGTAGCGGAAGGCCTCGAGGAGAAATCCGAAACGAGTCTCCGCTTCCTCCCGCGTGAATCCGATCAGCGAAAACAGCTTGGCCTGCAACGCGGAGTCGTGGATACGGATGCTGCCGCCCCCCATTTCGGTGCCGTTCAGAACGATATCGTACGCCTTGGCGCGGACCGCAGCCGGATCGGTGTCCATCAGCGGGATGTCCTCGTCCATAGGTGCTGTAAACGGATGGTGCTTGGCGACATACCGTCCAGCCTCGTCATCATACTCCAACAACGGGAACTCGGTCACCCATAGCGGGCGGAACAAGGTCGGGTCGATCATTCCCCGGCGGCGGGCCACTTCGCAGCGCAGAGCGCCCAGCGCGTCCAATGTAACCGCAGTCGAATCCGCTACCATCAGGATGAGGTCTCCCGAGTCGGCACCACAACGGTCCCGGATCGACGCGATCAAGGACTCGTCCATGAATTTGACGATCGAACCGCGTGCCGGCGTTTCCAATGTCAACCAGGCCAACCCCTTGGCACGATAGGTTTTGACATATTCTGTGAGAGAATCGATCTCTTTGCGGGTCATGGTCGCGCCGCCGGGAACCGCGATTCCCCGCACGCATCCACCTGTTTCAACCGCGGTCCGGAAAACAGAGAAGGTACTGTCCGCCACCAGTTCGGATAGATCGTGCAGCTCCATGCCAAACCGCAGATCCGGTTTGTCCGAGCCAAACCGTTCCATTGCTTCCCGGTAGGTCAGCCGGGGAAGCGGGAGCTCGATCTCCAGGTCGAGGATCTCACGAAACAGACGCTTGAGATACGCCTCGTTGGCCGCCATGACATCGTCCGCATCCACAAAGCTCATTTCCAGATCGATCTGGGTGAACTCCGGCTGGCGATCCGCACGCAAATCTTCGTCGCGGAAACACCGGACAATCTGCATGTACCGGTCGTAACCGGCCACCATCAACAACTGCTTAAACAATTGAGGTGACTGCGGCAGCGCGAAGAACCGGCCGTTGAACACCCGGCTGGGCACGAGATAGTCGCGTGCCCCCTCCGGAGTGGACCGGATCAGCATCGGTGTCTCGATCTCGAGAAATCCGGCATGGTCAAAATGGTCCCTGGTGATGCGCGTGATCCGATGCCGCAGCATCAGGTTGCGCTGCATGTCGGGGCGCCGCAGGTCGAGATATCGATACTTGAGCCGGAGCGGCTCATTCGCTTTGACGTCTTCTTCAATATAAAACGGAGGCGTCTGGGACTCTGAAAGGATACGGAGCTCGCGAATCGAGACTTCAATCCCGCCGGTTGGCATGTCCGGATTGGGAGCTGCCCGCCGTGCGACGACACCGGACGCAGCCAGCACAAATTCACTGCGGGTCCGTATTGCCTTCTCTCGAGCGTCCGCCGGTGTCGCTTCGTCCGCGACCAGCTGGATTTCCCCGCTCCGGTCGCGGAGCAAGAGAAAAACCAGCCCGCCGAGATCCCGCTGCCGGTGGCACCAGCCCATCAGAGTGACTGTTTTCCCGATGTCCCGTTCGGTGAGTTGTGCACACATGCAAGTGCGCTTTAGACCCACGATATTTTCAGCCATATGGATTGGCTCCTTCCATCACGCCGTGTTGCAAGAGGCGCAGGTGTACTGTATTGGTTGCAGCGTTGTGTGTCAATCGCCGAACGCGGCCATCCTGGCTGTTGCGTCGGTCTCGAGTTCCGACAGGGATACGGATTCCTCGGTTCCGTCCCGCATACGCCGCAGCTTCACTTGCCCGGTAGACAGTTCGCTGTCGCCGATCACGGCGGCAAACCGGACCCCCCGCTTGCCCGCAAACTTCAACTGGGCTTTAAGGCTGCGGCCGCACAGATCGGTTTCCGCACGTACCCCGGCCCGCCGCAACCGGGCAACCAGCGAGGCGGCATAGGTCGCAGCCATATCCCCCATGGGGGCAAGGTAGAGATCCATCGGCGGCGTGTCCGGCAGTACGATGTCCCGGGCTTCCAGTTCCAGCAGCAACCGCTCCAGCCCCATCGCAAAGCCTACGCCCGGGGTAGGTGCGCCGCCGATCTCCTCGACCAGTCCGTCGTATCGGCCGCCGCCGCAAATGGTCCCGCCGAGGGACTGGAACGACGCCGACACAAACTCGAACACGGTGCGCGTGTAATAGTCGAGCCCGCGCACAATCCCGTTGTCGATCGTGTACTCGGTGCCCTGCGCGACAAGCGCGCGCAGGAGCCCGTCAAAATGCGTCTGGCAATCCGCGCACAGGTGATCGAGCAGCCTGGGAGCGTCCGCGGCAAGCGCATGGTCGCGCTCGACCTTGCAGTCGAGGATGCGGAGTGGATTGCGCCCGATGCGACCTCGACAGTCTTCACACATCCCCTGGATGTGCGGCTCGAAATACGCCTGGAGCAGTTGGTTGTATTTCGCTCGACAGACCGGACACCCGATGCTGTTGACCCGCAGTTTTGCGTCCTGGATGCCCATCCGCTCGAAATACAGCGCGAGCATGCCGATCAGCTCGGCATCGACCAGCGGGCCATTGGACCCGAACGCCTCCGCGCCCAACTGGTGGAACTCGCGATAGCGCCCCTTTTGAACATTTTCATATCGAAACGCGGTGATGTTGTAAAACAGCCGGACCGGCGAGGGCAGTGACCCCATTCCGTTTTCGATATAGCTGCGGACCACCCCGGCTGTGCCTTCCGGGCGCAACGTCATGCTGCGTCCGCCCTTGTCCTCAAACGTGTACATCTCTTTTTGCACAATGTCGGTCGTATCGCCGACCCCGCGCTGAAACAGCTCGGTCGCCTCAAACGTCGGGATCCGGATCTCCTCGTAGCCATGCAGCGCGCACACCTGGGCAAAAACCTGCTCGGCGTGCCTCCACCGGGCCACCTCGGCCGGCAGAATATCCCGTGTGCCTTTGGGTGCGCTGATTTTCATGTCTGACCTCC
>JAAYKS010000187.1 GCA_012522285.1 Clostridiaceae bacterium
AAATGAATGCGGGCAAAGAAAAAGAAAAAGTGCGCTGGATTTCCTTTGTGTTCGGGTGTGTGGCCGGCATCGCCCCCTGGATCGTGATCCTGCTCAACGCCTTTGGCAATTCCGATCCCGCGGAAATTCCCTGGTTTGTGATCGCAATCGCTGCTTCCTACTTTGTGTTTTTCAACCTGTTCCCGATCAACATGGTTTTGCAATATAAACGCGTCGGCCGCTGGGCGGACTACAAGTACGGGGAGCGCGGTTACATCGTTTTGAGCCTGGTTGCCAAAACGGTACTCGCGTGGCTTGTGTTTGCAGGTGTGATGCAGCCGTGACGGCAGGCATCCGGGAAAGAACATACCGCGGTCGACCAGGGAAGCGCGTGGAATAGATGCCGTCCAGGCGCAAGATGTACCGGATCCTGTTTTATGTCGGGCAGTGGACCTGGGGAATGCCGGTCAACCTCGTCGGGGGACTGGGATGGCTTTATGGTCGTGCGCGTGGATTCCATCAGGAGCGATTTCTCCTGGCGCGGGTCACCTATCTTCCGACACGACTTTCCGGCGGACTGTCGATCGGGATGTTTCTGTTTGTGCCGGATCGCTATCGGGCGCAGGAGACGGCCGGCTGGGACCGTTCCCACATGGTCCATGAATACGGACATACGTTTCAAGCGTTGATCCTGGGCATCTTGTACTGGCCGCTGATCGGATTGCCCTCGATGCTGTGGTATGCGCTTCCCCGCAACGCGCGGTTTCGTGCCCGGCGGGGGCTGTCCTACTACTGGTTGTACACCGAATCCTGGGCCAATCGCCTGGGAACGTGCGTAACCGGCTGGAAGGCACCGATGTAAAACGCCTTGCGCCTTCTTTCCTCGGAGATGTGCTATCTGCTAGTCCTTGATGTACAACGAGACGCGCAAAACACCTTCGGCGTAGACGACATCCGCCCGATCCACCATCGCACCCAGCAGGTAGTGATTGTCCCGGCCGGAACCCATGTCGAGCAGTTCGAGATAGTACGACTCCATCTCTGGCTGCACCCCGTCCGTGAGGGCGAGCCGGAAGGAGTCTATGTCCGCAGGCGCTTCCCGCGCGGGACCGCTGACTTCAATGAGGTGCCCTCCCTCGTCCGGTGTCAGCCGGAGGTGGATGTCCTGGACCTTGTTGTCCAGAAAATAACCGAGGAGTTCCGCCAGAATCCGTTTGGCTTTTTGTGTAGCTCCGCTCATGTTTCCGGTTTGCCCTTCTTTCGGTGTGCGAGGATCTCCTTGAGTCCATCGAGAATCGGCACCATCGCGGCCGCGATGAAGCCGCCGGAGAACCCGTTGTTGTACAAATTCATACCGGCATGGAGATCGCCGATGTTCATGACCATCGCTGTATGTAGCATGCCGGCCAGGATCCCGACGAACGGTCCGTAGTGGCCACTGATTGGCGCGAGGGTGGTTCCGAACAGAGCTGCCAGCAGCATCACGGTCGAGTGGATTTCATAGTGGTTGACCAGTCCCATCAGGAAAACACCAAACAGGATCGGCCACACATTGCGCGGGTGTTTGCCGAACGCGCCAAATCCCACCACGGTAAATATCCCGCCGATCACAGGTCCGGACAACCGCCCTCCCACCAGCAGCACATACCCGGTTGACAAAATGCCGAGCACCGCCATGTTGACCAGGGTCAGCCCGAATCCCGATATGGTCACAAAATCCGCTGCCAGCCGGCCGGACTGCCGCAGCAGACTACCGTATCCGGTAAGCCGCCATCCCGAAAAACAGAGGCCGGCCACCAGCATCCCCAGAAACAGAATGCCCAGCAGCAGGATGTAGGGGAGATTGCCGGCGGAGGAGACTTGATTGACCAGTCCGATCTCGATACCGAAGTTGCGAAGTACGGCGATGAAAAACATCCCGATGATGCCGGCGGTAAATCCGATGTTGTAGAGGTTGAACCCCTGGTGGAACCGCAGCATGTGCATCGACAGCGGCGTCAGGACGAATCCCGCGAACAGACTCGCGGCGAAACCCAACAGCAGCCCGAGCGGTTGCGCAAGGCCGAGATGGAAAGCGATTTCGCTGAACAGCGGACCCAGCGCAGTTCCAAACAATGCCTGCAGCAGATAGCGGTCAAACGGGGTACGCGAGACCAGGGCGTACAGATAGACCCCGGCCATGATCGGAATCGAGTTGAGCAGGTTTTTCCCAAACAAGGAAAAGCCTGCCATCGTGAACACCGCCGCCACCAGCGGGCCAGTGACCCGGACCCGGCTCAGATGGATGACCAGAATGGCAAGATAAGACATGACGCCGGCGTTCAACAGGGCAGCGCCCGGATTGGCCAGTGCAAAGTAGTCGGTGATGAGGTTGGCCGGAGAAGTCAGGATTGTTAGGCTGCCGCGGAGAATCTCATCCGCAGGATTAAATAGAAAAGCGGCGGCGGTCAGCAACGTGGCAAATGCCAACAGAAACGGGGTCCGGTTTCTGTCTGTTGCTTCCGCCGCCGCCATGCGCGTTATCTTCCGGCGCGGCTGGGGCCTTTCCGCCGGGAAGCCGGCGGACCGAGGATGACGGAGAGCACAATGCCTTGTGCCAGATGCTGCGAAGTCAGACTGGACAATGCGTTTTGTACTTCCTTTGCTTGAACCGGTGCGTTGTCGGTCCGGATCCGATAGGACTGGTCTTCCGCATACTGTTGAACCGGGGCGTATCCTTCTTGCGATCCGTCCGATCTGGAGGAAGCAGACTCCCGTTCAACCGGGATCGTAAAAACGGTGTCGCGTCTGCCGGGATCGGCCGGCCCGCTTTGGGTGCGTTCGAGTGCCTGCGTGTAGAGGTTGGCCGCCTCGAGACGTTCCATCATCACCTTGAGTTGTTCGGTCAGGGCTGCCAAGTGCCGTCACCTCCCTCTTGTTGAGCGAAGCGGATCATTTCTGATCCGGGCCGGCGGCGTCCGCTTTGCCGGTTCCTGCGATCGAGCTGCGCATCTGCGTATCCGAGATGATGTTCTGCATGTTGTAGTAGTCCATCACCCCGAGTTTGCCTTCGCGCAGTGCTTGTGACATCGCTTTGGGGATTTCGGCTTCCGCTTCGACGACCTTTGCGCGCATCTCGACGACTTCCGCCCTCATCTCCTGCTCGCGGGCGACCGCCATCGCACGGCGCTCTTCGGCCTTGGCCTGCGCGATGCGTTTGTCGGCTTCCGCCTGGTCGGTTTGCAGCTGGGCGCCGATGTTGCGGCCGACGTCGACGTCCGCGATGTCGATCGAAAGGATCTCAAACGCGGTGCCGGCATCCAGTCCTTTGTCCAGGACGGTCTTTGAAATGCGGTCCGGGTTTTCGAGCACGTCTTTGTGGGTCATGGACGAACCAATTGTGGTGACAATGCCCTCGCCAACGCGTGCGATGATGGTTTGCTCGCCGGCGCCGCCGACCAGCCGGTCGATGTTTGCGCGCACAGTTACGCGGGCTTTTGCCTTGAGCTCGATACCGTCTTTGGCGATGGCCGCGACCAGCGGAGTTTCAATGACTTTCGGGTTGACGCTCATCTGTACCGCTTCGAGCACATCGCGCCCGGCCAGGTCGATGGCGGCGGCGCGTTCAAACACCAGCGGGATTTCGGCTCGCTGTGCCGCGATCAGGGCGTTGACCACCTTGTCGACGTTGCCACCGGCGAGGAAGTGAGCCTCGAGCTGGTTGATGTTGATATTGAGCCCGGCCTTGGTCGCCTTGATCTGCGGATTGACAACCCGGGCGGGGATGACACGCCGCAAGCGCATGCCGATGAGGTTGAAGATGCCGACTTTGACGCCGGCCGCCGCGGCCGATATCCACAACCGGACCGGAACAAAGCTGAAGAGCAGCGAGAGTACAAATACGATCGCCGCAGCAAGCAATGCATACCAGAAGAAATCATCCATGTCCTGGACTCCTTTCATACCGCCCGTCGGGCGGTGGTCACTCGACCGGCCGGACCACGATCCGGCGGCCTTCCGTCCGGATCACGAGAATCCGGGTTCCTTGCGCGATGAACGCGCCCTCTGTCACGACATCCATGCGTTGACCGTCAAAATCCCCCGTGCCGGCCGGTCGGAGCACCGTGATCGCCACGCCCTCCTGCCCGATCAGCGACGAAGTGTCCGCAGTGGAGGAAAAGCCGTCTTCCTTTCGAGTGGAAGACCAGAGGATGAGTTTTCTCGACAGCTTTCCCTTCTTGGCCGACCGCAGAATGACCCACAGTACGATCGCCACGATCAAAAGAAGAATGACGATCATCACGGCGGCCTCGAACAACGTCTCGGCGGTGAGTACAATCCCGACCACCAGCAACAGCAGTCCTGTTCCGCCCGCGACCCCAAACCCCGCCGTGAAGATCTCGGCGACGAGCATCAGGATTCCGACGATGAACAAGATGGCCGGAAGCGTTTCAATGTTGTCGAAAAAACTGAACAGTCTTGCCGCCAATAGCAGAGTCCCCAATACAATCCCTCCTGCCTGTACCTTGTTTCCGGTTGAATGGTTCTTCCATTATATTCCAATCTGGAGACCAAAAGGTAACGGGGGTGTCAGAGCAGGTTCGTGTTGTAAGAAATGGTTCATGTATGGTATAAGCACAGGAAGTGTGATAGTCGAAAGGAGTGGTGGAATGCCGCTGATTCATGTGTTTGGGGCATCCGGAGCAGGAACGACGACCATGGGGCGGGCGATCGCATCCTCCTTCGGTTATGTCCACCTGGACACCGACGACTTTTTCTGGGAACCGACCGATCCGCCGTTTCAACGAACCCGGCCGGTGGAAGAGCGGGCTGCCCGGTTGCACGATGTGACTGGACAGGATGGCTTTTTCGTCTTGACCGGATCCCTGTGCGGCTGGGGGGATTTTCTCATTCCTCGTTTCGACCTGGCCATCCGGCTCGTGACCCCCACCGACATCCGGATCAAGCGGCTGCAGGACCGGGAAAAAAGCCGGTTTGGCGACCGGGTTCTCCCGGGCGGCGACATGTACGACAACCACCGGGAGTTCATTGACTGGGCGGCCACCTATGACGCCGCGGGCCTCGACCAGCGAAGCCGCGCGC
>JAAYKS010000188.1 GCA_012522285.1 Clostridiaceae bacterium
CCCGTCCCGACTGGATCAGCAGAACCGGACAGTGTACCTCACCCAGCCGGCGGCGGACACGGCGCATCACGCCCGGGAGGCGCGAAAAGGCGATCGGCCACAGCAGGTATTCCCAAGGCCCGCGGACTGAGACACCGCGCGCCGACCGATAGGTGCGTACCACCGGATCATCCCTGCCGGGATTCCCCAGTGCAACGCGAAGCGACATGCGAAGCTGAAACGGACTGGCCTTGCGCCCCATCGGCGTACCAAGACAAACCACGCCCGCCACCGGGATGCGCGCGGCGGCAGACAAAGCGAGCAGCGCCCCCAGAGAATGGCCGACCAGCACCACTCGAGAGGCGCGCACTAGACTCTCACGCACCTCTTGTTCGACCGCGCGTTCCCACTGTGCCGCGGTCGTGCGGACAAACGCACCTGTCCCCCCGCCGTGGCCCGGCAAGGTCAAAACCCGGATGTCGTCGCACGTCCGGGCGATATGGGATGCCAGTGGTGCCAGTTGTGCCCCGCTGCCGCAGATGCCGTGGATGAAAACAAACAAGGTGCCTGTCACCGGTTCCCCTTCACTTGAGCAGGTTGGCTTCGGGCAGTTTGCCGGCCCGGCGGCGACTGCGGTGGATAGCGAGCATCACCGCCGTGAAAAGAATCACCAGACAGGCGATCAGACACAGCAGGATCGGGGAATAGGCCCGTCCGTGCCCGCCGCTACCGGTCGACAGGTGACGCAGCAGAATTCCCATATACGCCCAGAGGATCACCATGCCGTAGACGGCATCCTTGGCCGACAATGTCACCGCAAGAGCGATGCACAGCGTCACGGCCAGCACAATGACGGTCCATGTCTGAGGGGCAATCCCCCATCCGTCCCAGCCGGCCCATACCAGCAGGATGACCATGTTTGCGACTGTGGCGACCGTGATCCAACCCAAGGTGACACGGAAAGCAAGTCGGACAAAAATCTTGTCCGGCAACCGCATCTGCGGCTGGAACCGCTCCATGACAAGATATCCCCAGATACAGCTGCCCAGCAGCAGCACCATCAAAATCATGGAAAGGGCGATCCGGTGGTGATGCCATGCGAACAACCAGGCGATGTTGAGCAGCGCGTATGCGACAAAGGGAGCGGCAGAAGCCCGCACGATGTCCGTCCGGACCCTACACGTCCGCCCGAAAATGCCGAAAGGTGACGCCACATACAGCCCTTGGAGAATATAGATGACCCCCCAAATCGAGAAGGTCAGCCCGGCAGGTGTAAACAGGTTGGGATAGGCGTCTGAAACCGCACCGGTCGTCGTTCCGGCGAACGGGAGGACGTTGGCCAGCAAATTGACCACCAGCATACCGATCCACGCGACCAGATTGACCAGTCCGATCCAACCAATCCTTTTCTCCGCGACTTCTCCATCCATCCGCGACACCTCCTTGTCTTCGTCAGTATAGCCTTTTTGCCATCCTCACGTCAGGATTGTTCCGCATCGCAACACGCGGCCATCGCAGAGATGGACATCTGCGGACCACCTCTCTTCCCGATCGCAAACCACCGCTTCCTGTTTCCAGTTGGTCTGGTACCCCAGCGTAAAAGGCTCATCATGGCAAAGGCCGACCGGGTGTCCCTCTCGGTAGAAGACCACGTGGTCGATCCGCTCGGGATACAGGCTTGCGAGCCGGATCCACCGGTGTCCCTGCCAGTAGGCGTCGGGCTCGGTCCCCTGAAGGTGGAACTGCTCCTTCTCCGGCGGATCCTCGATCCGGATGCCGGCTGCGCGCGCCATCCGCAGCGCGAAGAACCGATCCTCGCCCGGCGTGATGCCCCAATCCGCGGGCGGTTCCTGTTTGGTGAGGTTGTTGTAGTATCCCCAGGAAGCGCC
>JAAYKS010000189.1 GCA_012522285.1 Clostridiaceae bacterium
AGCGGCAGGATGATTTTCCAGAAAATGGTGTTCTGGTTCGCCCCGTCCACGATCGCGGCCTCATCGAGCGAGCGCGGGATGGTATCGAAAAATCCTTTGGCGATGTAGTACCCCCGTCCCGCCCCGCCCGAGTAAACCAGGACGAGCGCGACCAGCGTCTGGGACAATCCCATCGCCTTGAGGATGTAGTAGATCGCGATCATCGACATGAAACCCGGGAACATGCCCATGACCAGACCGACGTTCATGATCCCGCGGCGGGCCTTGAAGCGCAGCCGGCTCAGCGCGTAGCTGGTCATGAGGACGAGCACCGTCGAAATGGCACAGGTGAAGATGGCCACGATGAGGGTGTTCATGAACCAGTGCGGATAGTTGAACAGGGCGGTCTCGGTGAACAGCCGGGTGTAGTTGTCCAGGGTGTAGCTCCGGGGCAGGATGTACTCGGTCCAGGCGCCCGGCTCTTCCCGGAACGAAATCACGACCAGCCAGACGATCGGGAGCAGCCAGACGACCGACAGCCCCCCCAGGATGGCATAGATGATGGTGTTGGACAGGTGTTTGCGAGTGAGTGCTTTCATTGGAAGGTATCCTCCTTCCTGGTCGATGCGGAGAGGTTGAAGACCACGAGGGACAGCACCGCGGAGACGACAAAGATGATAATGCCGATCGCGGAGGCCAGAGTGTAGTCCTGGTTGTTGACGGTCAGCTTGTACAGCCAGGTCACCAGCAGGTCGGTTTTGCCCGCCTGGTAGTAGTCCAGCGACAGCGGCCCGCCGCCGCTCAGCAGGTAGATGACGTTGAAGTTGTTGATGTTCCCGATGAACTGCGTGATGAGATAGGGCGTTGTCACGAACAGCATGTAGGGCAGCGTGATTTTCGAGAACGTCTTCATGACGCCCGCGCCGTCGCTGCGCGCGCTTTCATACAGCTCCGCGGGGATGTTCATCAGGATGCCGCTCGTGATGAGCATGGTATACGGAATACCGACCCAGATGTTCACGACGATCACGGTGATCCGGGCCCAGATCGCATTGGTCAGAAACGGAATCCGTTCGATCCCGAGCTGCCCCAACAGCACGTTGAGCGCCCCCTGGTCCGCGAGCAGCCGCGACATCAGCAGCAGACTCACAAACTGAGGGACCGCAATCGTGACGATAAAAATCGTCCGCCAGAGCTTTTTGAACCGGATCCCCTTTTTGTTGATCATCAGCGCGAGGATCATACCCAGGATGTAGTTGGAAAAGGTGGCGAAGAACGCCCACACCAGCGTCCAGCGGAAAATACCCGCAAAGGTCTGTGACTGGATCGGATTGCTCCAGAAAATGTTCTTGAAGTTTTCGAACCCGACCCAGGTGAACAGCGTACCGGGCGGCTGGTGCGCGGAATCGTAGTTGGTGAACGCGATCAGGATCATAAAGATCAGCGGCAGGATCGTAAACAGAAAGACACCGAAGATCGGGGGTGTCAAAAACGCGACATGAAGCCGGTTGTCGATCAGGTGCCGCAGATCAGCCAGAAAACCCGGCGGCCGGTGTCCGTTCTCCATCAGTTCCTGATTCCGGAAGGCAGTGCGGACACTCGCAAAATAAGCACCCAGAAACGCGAACAGGATAAACAGTGTCAGAACACTGAACAGGAGGATCAACATCGAGTTGTCCCCTTGAATGTACTCATAGATCTGGAGCTTCTCGTTCCAGACCTCCTGTTTGACCGCTTTGCCCAGCGACGGCAGCAACGCGAGCCGGGACAGCCCGAAGGTCGCCATATAAACAATAAACGCCGCCTGGAGAAACAGGTACATCAACCCTTTGACCAGCTGTCCCCTTAGGAAGCACCCTGTGCCCATGATCCCGTAAGACAGCCGGGTGCGGACGTCTCCTTCCCGGAACATGGAACCATATTCTTTCGCGGCGTCACGGATCCCGGCCGCCCGTTTGCGCATACCCCTCCAGACCGCAGCAGACATCTGACGCAGCCCTTGCGGCAAGTGCTTCACCCCGGTCGCGAGTCGATATCCGAAACGCTTCAACGGCGGCATCGAGACGATGTCGATGGTTTTCATGTGGACCCCCTGTCACAGGTGCCATGTGTCGCGGTGCAAAAACCCGGTCGTCTCCGCACCGCGAGCACCATCCGCTTGTTGCTGTTCTGCCTCGGTTCAGGTTATTGCTGGATCTGTGCGACCATTGCGTCCAGCATCTCCTGGACCGTCTTGGTGTAGTTCTTGGCTTCCATCTCGGTCCCGAACGCTTCCGCGGGCGGCCAGTAGCTGCCGAGAACCTCCTTTTGCGACACCGCGAATCCGTTCTGCATCGCGAGCGCCGCCAACGCGACATCCGCTTTGACTTCGTCGCTGCCCGCGGCCTTGATGTTGGAAGGTCCCATCTTGCGCGTGGTGAACCGCGTGATCTGGTTGGCTTCGTTGGTCAGCCATTCAGCCAGTGTCATGGCGGCCACCGGATTGGCGGTCTGGCTGTTGACGCCGACCAGCTTGAATCCCGCAAAGCTGCTCATCTGGGTCTGCGTCCCGCCCATGTTGAAGGTCGGGAGTTTGGTCGCGGCATAGTTCTCGCCGAGCTTGGAGGAAATCGCCTCGGCGTTCCAGGTCCCGCTGACGCCCGCCGCGATGGTGCTTCCCATCCCGCCGGTCAACACCGCGTCGTCCCCGGTGATAAAGGCCTCGTGCGCGGTGAAGGCCTTGATCGCCTCGCCGGCCTTGACCCCGTCGGCGTTGTTGAAGTCACACATCTGCTTGCCGTTCTCGATTTTGAGGGTCCCGCCCGCTCCGAGGAAGAACGAGGCGATGTACCAGCCGTTGGACACGTCCATAAAGATCTTCTTGTCTTTGGCGGCGGCGACTTCGAGCATCTTGTCGAGGCTCTTCACGTCCTCTTCCGTGAATACGCTCTTGTCGTAATAGAGGAAATATCCGTTGTCGGCCGTCATCGGGTAGGCATAGAGCTTGTCGTTCACGGTTGCGGCTTCGATCGAGCTGGCCATGTTCGCGGAGGTGATGTCCCCCTTGTTGCGGGTGACCTCGTACAGCGCGCCCGCGTTGACCAGGTCGAGGATCTGGTCGTTGGCAAACGAGAACACGTCGGCGGCCGCCGCGGGATCCTCGAGGAACCGGGCCTTCGCGTCCGGCTCGCCCACCACGCCCAGCGAGATGTTGTAGATGGCGTCTGTGTTCTCGAGCTTGAACGCGTCGATCATGGTCTGGAGCATGGCCTGGTCTTCCTGGGACCCCCACACTTTGAGGTCCACGGTTTCTTTGGCTTTTTCGCACCCGCCCGCAAAGGTCGCGAGCATGGCAAGGATCAGTAGAAGGATCAATGTCTTCTTCATCGTTTTTCTCCTTTTTAATCTGTATCGTGTGTATGACCGGTTGATGACGGGAATCCCGTACCGCATCGATGCGGCGGTTCCGGACCGCGTAGCGGAAAACCGGGGAAATCACTGAGTCGGCGTCGAAAAAGAGCGCCGGAGCGGATTCCGTCGATAAAAGCGCGCCACAGCAGAGCGCAAACCTCTTACTGTAGAAGTCACAGGGCAACGATTTACCTAAAAATGAATCATGCGAAGCGAACATTTATGAATCAAAACGATGCTGCGATCTGGTGGCTACCATGCTGGCATTCGTGCTGCGATCCAGATGAGACCGGGTTCACGCTACAGGACGTACCGTGGAAAACCTCATCTTCACTTTATTTCTATTGTGACACGCTGTCAATCAATCGTTTGAAAATGGTTTATACGGGAAACCATTTCGTGTGCATCGGACCAACCTGTTCTATACTTGGATGGATGGAACACACGCGGACGGGAGGAGATGCGACATGGGCGGAGTCAAACGGGTCACGGTTCTCGACGGCATCCCGGACGGGCGATACGCGCCGTTCGAGGCCGCTTTCCTGCAGGAGGCAGACCGCCGGGCGGACGCGCTCCGGGTGGATTGCTTCCGGTTGCGGGATCTGGACATCCACTTTTGTACAGGCTGTTTTACCTGCTGGACCCGGACCCCGGGTCTGTGCGCGTTCCGGGACGACATGGGGCCCATCCTGCAAAGCGTCCTCGCGTCCGATCTGTGCGTGTTCCTCTCCCCCGTCTCGATGGGATTTGTCTCCAGCCTGATCAAAAAGGCCTGTGACCGGATGATCCCGATCGTGATGCCCGACTTTCTGGTCTGCGGCGGGGAGTTCCACCACAAGGCGCGGTATCCGTCCTATCCCGCACTGGGCCTGATGCTGTTGGACCCGGACCGGGATTCTACTACCCTGCGGACGGTGTCCGACGTGTTTGCCAGGACCGCCCTCACCCTCAAGACCGAGCTGGTGCTGTCCGAATCCAGGAGGGCGACGCCCGAGGAGGCCATCGATGCGGTATCTCGTTTGTAACGGCTCCCCGCGGGGAGACAACGGTTTCACCTCGGTCCTGATCCGGCGGTTTCTCGCGGGACTCCGAGAGGCAGGCGCGGAGGCGGACCTCCTCCTGCTCGACCACCCGGCGCGGCACGCCGAGGCCGCGGCACAACTGGCAAAGGCAGACGTCGCGGTGGTGTTTTTCCCGCTCTACACGGATGCCATGCCCGGCATTCTGATGTCGTTTATCGAGCATTTGGAACCCTATGCGGGGGGCTTGTCGGGGCTCTCTCTCGGGTTTGTCGTGCATTCCGGATTCCCGGAAGCGGTCCATTGCCGCGCGGTCGAGCGCTATCTTGCCAGGTTGGCCGCGCTGCTCGGGGCGAATTACGCGGGCACGGCCGTCCTGGGGGGCAACCCCTGGACCAAAAAACGGCTGGACGCGGTGCAGGGGCTGGGCCGCCGGTTCGTACCGGCCGGACATCGCTTCGATCCGGCGCTTCTCGCGCAGGCCGCCTTCCGCGAGCGCTTTCATACAAGCGGACTGCTCCTCCTGCGGCCGCTCGCCGCGCTCGGGGTGTTCAACCGGTATTTTAACGGGCAGCTCAAGGCAAACGGGGTGTTCGGGCGTCGTTTCGACCGGCCCTACGCGCCGGACGCGACCGGAAAACCGGAAGACAGATAATTCTCCGCCCCGGGATCTCTTGCCATCGCTGGTGGAGCTATGGCTCCTCCAGCGCCCGGACCTGTTCCACCAGCTCGATAAAGCGCTCCG
>JAAYKS010000190.1 GCA_012522285.1 Clostridiaceae bacterium
AGAATCGTGGCGGACCGCATCCGGGCCGCGTGCGCAAAGAAACAGCAGGAGGAGACTTCGCAGTACACGGACATTTCTTTGGGCTACGCGACCAAGGAGGATCCAACCGAAGATCTGGACAAGATCATGACGCTGGCAGAAGACCTGATGTACCGGAGAAAGCTGCTGGAAAACCGAAGCCAGCACAACAACATCCTGACCTCCATCAAGTCCACCATGTTTGAAAAGAGCAATGAGACGGAGGCACATGCCGGCCGCCTGGCCGACCATGCCCGCCGGCTGGGCACGGAACTCGGGCTGCTTGAGGACAAACTGGACGAGCTGGAACTGGCTGCCACGCTACACGACCTCGGCAAGATCAACATCGACAAAAACATCCTCACCAAACCCGGGCCGCTTACAGAGGATGAATGGGCCGAGATCCGGAAGCATCCCGAAGTCGGATTCCGGATCGCAAACGCCATATCAGAACTGCACCACATCGCGGAATACATCCTCGGCCATCACGAACACTGGGACGGAAGCGGGTATCCGCTGAGACTGTCCGGAACGGACATCCCTTTGATATCACGAATTGTTTCCGTTGTGGATGCATACGACGCGATGACACAGGACCGCGCGTACCGGAAGGCACTGACCCCGGAACAGGCCCGAGAGGAGATCCTGCGCAACGCGGGAACGCAGTTCGACCCGGACATCGCGCGTCTGTTTGTGGACAGGATTCTCTCCTGAACCCGGGCTTTCGAGACAGGTCCATCGGATCAGTGAAATCTACGAACCTTGTGGTCGATATCATTTTTTCATACTAGTCAAAATCTCGATACCCATGACAGTTGCTGGGATTTTGTCGTTCGGCGGCAGGTTCGACAACACCACGACTCCTATTTTGTTTTCTTTATTAAATCCTATATAACAATTATAGTTTCCCGTTGCACCATTGTGCCAAACAATCTCATTTTTCTGATCAATCATCCAGCCAATACCTACGGCATCCGTGTGAATGTCCATTTTTGCATGCATGGCAGTAGAAGCATTTACCTCAGCCAGCGCTTCATGTGCCATGGACAAATAGGATGGTTCTTCATACATATGCATCTGCACGTATTTCATCATATCGGTCATATTGGATCGCAGTGCTCCAGCCGGCATATATGCATCGGATGCCGACCATGTCCAATCGTTCTCCGCATCAGGGGGCATCTTGGAAATGACTGTGCTGGCAAGTCCAAGATCTTCGAGAACGTAGCGATTCATGAGTGTCGAATAATCCTCATTATATATCCGCTCAAGCACAACCCCCAAGGTGGCTGTGCCAAAGTTGGAATATCGAAAAGCATAGTCGCGGTCGTCCAAACTGATCTTGTCGAGCCTGTTGACGAGCATCTGCTCGGTGATCCCATTGAAATCATTGAGCCCCTTTAGTCTGTTGGATATCATAGGCGTTTCAAAATAGAATCCCTTATATCCGGATGTATGTGTCACCAGCCTTCGTATGGTCGGATAATAGTCCTTGTTTCGAAGACTCAAAAAGTCATCGATGGAACGGTCAAGGCTGACACTGCCTTCGTTTATTGCTTTACATAGCAGTGATGTCGTGAACGTTTTTGTGATGGATCCGATTTCATACATGTGTTCTTCCGGCGGCAATATTGCGCCATTCTCTCCATAGACAACATAAGCCATTTCTCTGTCCTGAAGAATTCCAACTGTAATGACAGCCTCTTGGTTGTCTTTGGTGGTATACGCAAGCATTTCTTCAAATGTCATACTGGATAACTGATTTATTTTATATGCTCCATAAAGGGCATAACTGCCTATTCCAATAATTATAACCAAAGTGCTTATTGCGATATATTTGATGATCCTCTTCTTGTCCCATCCTCGGATTTTCACTACGCAGATCCTTTCTCGCTATACCATTGTGCAAATTGGTTGCGAAACGCTGTATCGCAAACGCTTTCAAAGCCCCGGGAATAAATTGTTTCATGCCGTTTAGGCAAAATAAAACCACCTTCTGACAGAGCTTTTCTATCAAAGGGTGGTATTACTTTTTGGTGGAGGCGAGGAGAATCGAACTCCTGTCCGAAACCGTATCTGTCGGGACCATCTCCGGGTGCAGTCCCTGATCAAGTATTCCCCTTCCGGTACACCCAGGGACAGGTGATCCGGTCCGGTAGCTTCATATCTACACCGCGACGGCAAAGCTTATGCCGCGGCGTTCCCAAGTTTAACCTGCCGGCTTGTAAGGTCTGCTATCTGACGCCAGGGACCCATCCAGCAGATCGGATGGCCTGACGGTAGAAGCGATTAAGCTGCTACGAGTGCCGTTTTGTTGGCAGTTGTGTTTTTCCCCGTTTTTTTAAGAGGCCAACGAGGATCCTCTACCCGCTTTCCCGGCTTCAACAACCCCGTCGAAACCAGTGCGCCCCCCTATCCAGTTGCCAAAGAACGCGATCTGTGTGAACACAATGATGCGTCACACCGGACTCCATTATGGAGGAGCCGGGTGTGAAAATCAAGTATGTCGTCTGCCAGCGCGACCGTCTGGGCGGTCCGCTCACCCAAGGATCACGAGCAAAAGCTCGCGCAACAGCTTGCCCGCGGCTGCGGTCGAGATCCCGGACGGGTCATACGGTGGAGACAGCTCCACCAGATCGGCACCGACCAGATGGAGACCACGCAACGAGGCGATCGCCTGTGCCAGCGCCTGAAAGGAGACTCCACCTGGTTCCGGTGTTCCGGTGCCCGGAAACACGGAGGGATCCAGCACATCCAGATCGATGGTCACATAGACCGGATGTCCTCGCAGCTGGTCGATCGCCTCAGGCAAACCGTCGAGATCAAACAGATGCTGCCAGACGTGCCCTTCCCGCCCGAGTGAAAACTCTTCCCGCAATCCCGAACGGATGCCAAGCTGGAAGATGCGACCGTCTCCGAGCAGATCGTGGCAGCGACGAAGCACCGTGGCGTGCGACAACCGCTGTCCGATATAATCCTCGCGCAAGTCGGTATGCGCGTCGAAATGCAGGATGTGAAGATCCGGATACTTGTGGCTGATCGCTTCCACCGCGCCCAGCGTGACGAGATGCTCGCCTCCCAGCATAACCGGAATCTTATCGTCCGCTGCCACCCCTTCCACGGTTTCCCGGATGATGGCCAATGGGATGTCAGGCCCACCAAACGGGAGGTCGAGGTCCCCCAGATCGTGGATCGGTGCCCCTTCCAGATCCGCGTCCTGCTGCGGGCTGTAGCTTTCCAGCCCGTACGATTCACGCCGGATCGCAGACGGCCCAAAACGAGTGCCAGGACGATAGGACGTCGTTCCGTCATAAGGAGCACCGAACAGCACGATATTGGCGTCTTCGTATGTCGACTGCACCGCCAGTATGGTCGGAGCGGGATTAGCCGTCGGCATGTTCCAGCATCTCCTTTACATAATTCGGCAAAGCGAATGAGCCGACATGCAGTTGTGTGTTGTAGTAACGCGTCTGGATTCCCAGCGCGTTCCAGGCGGCTGCATCCAGGGACTCGATCGGATCCCGCTTTTTGGAAGCGTATCCGAACAGCCAGTGTCCGGAGGGATAGGTGGGTATGTGCGCCTGATAGACTTTGCACACCGGAAATTGCACCCGGATCATGCGGTGGGTCCGCTTCATGGCTTCCGCGTACTGCTCATAATATGGGGACTCGTGCTGGTTCACCAGAATCCCATCATCACTGAGAATCCGGTAGCAATTGCCGTAAAATTCTTTGGTAAACAGTCCTTCGCCAGGTCCGAACGGATCGGTCGAATCGACGATGACCAGATCATACTGGTCGTTGCGGGTCCGGACAAACCGTAACCCGTCCTCGAAAAACAGACGTACGCGGGCGTCGTCAAACGCGCCTGCGGTCTGGGGAAGATGCTCGCGGCATGCTTCAACCACCATGCGATCGATTTCGACGACATCGATCTGCTCGATGGTGGCATAGCGCCCGAGCTCGCGGACCGTCCCCCCGTCCCCCGCCCCGATCACCAGGACGCGTTTGATCTCGGGATGGGTCGCCATCGGCACGTGGACGATCATATCGTGGTAGATAAATTCGTCTTTCTGCGTCAGCATCATCTGCCCGTCCAACGTCAGAAAGGTCCCGAACTCTCCGCTTTGAAACACGTCGATCCGTTGAAATTTACTTTTTGCGGTATAGAGCTGCCGGTCGACTTGAATCGAAAAGCGTACGCCGGGGGTGTGTTCTTCGGTATACCAGAGATCCATGCGGAGGTCCCCCTTATGCCATGACCCGGATCGTGCCGAGCGTCAAATCTTCGGCACCGGTCACCAGGCATCCTTTTTCTTTGGAATACAGAACATGATCCACCAACTCGCGTGTGATGCGCTCGCCGGGGGCGATGATCGGTATGCCGGGCGGATAACACATGACAAATTCACTGGAGATG
The DNA here is from genome assembly GCA_012522285.1 of Clostridiaceae bacterium. Lineage (GTDB taxonomy): Bacteria > Bacillota > Clostridia > Saccharofermentanales > UBA5734 > JAAYKS01. The sequence goes on from JAAYKS010000190.1 coordinate 4,439, forward strand.
TGACCCGGACTCTGATGGATGTCCACCGCGAGGGAAGGCGCGTAATACGCCTCTTTCGGAGTAGCCGCCACATCCGGTGCGATGTATTCGGTCGTCAGCATGCCGGCCTTGTCCTTGGCGAAACGCCGGCGGATTTCGGCGAGCGAAGAAGCCAGACGCTCGATCGCATAGGCGGTATCCCCCATCGACAAAATCGCCAGGATGTTGCCGAGGTCGCCAAACTCGATCTGAATGCCGTATTCCTCCCGGAGGAGGTCGCTGACTTCGATCCCCGCCAGTCCGATATCCAGCGTGTGGATCGAAAGTTTGGTTTCGTCGAACGCGTAGCATCCGTTCCCATTCACGATATCGCGCGCAAAGGCGTGGTATCCGCCGATGGCGTTGATCTCGTCTCGCGCATAGCGGGCAAGGTCCAGCACGCCGGCAAATATCTCTTTGCCTTCCAACGCCAGGGTACGCCGCGCCAGGTCGAGCGACGACATCAGCAGATAGGAGGCGCTGGTGGTCTGGATCAGGTTGATGGTCGTCCGGAGACGGTCCGGATTGACACTCGGTTTGTTGGCGAGGAGGATCGAGCTCTGTGTGAGGGAACCACCGGTCTTGTGCACGCTCACCGCCGAGAGATCCGCGCCGCAGCGCATTGCGGCGGGAGGAAGCTCCGAGCCGAAGTACAAATGCGTGCCGTGCGCTTCGTCTGCGAGCACCATCATACCCCGCTCGTGTGCGATGCGGATGATTTCCTGCAACGCCGGACATACCCCGTAATAGGTGGGATTGTTGACCAGTACCGCTTTGGCCTCGGGGTGTTCGTCCATCGCCCGCACCACATCGTCCAGTGCCATGCCAAGTGGTATGCCCAGATCCGGGTGAATGCCCGGGTTCACATACTCGGGAATACCGCCCGTCAACACCAGAGAATTGAGGCTGGATTTGTGGACGTTGCGCGGCAGGATCAGGGTGTCCCCTTCCCGGATGGTGTTCATGATCATGGCCTGCACCGCGGACGTGGTGCCGTTCACCATGAAGTAGGCGTAATCCGCACCAAACGCTTCCGCCGCGAGTTCCTCTGCCTCTTTGATGACGCCGGTCGGATGCGCGAGGTTGTCCAGCGGTTTGCTGGAGTTCACGTCGACCGACAGGCACGCATCCCCCAGAAAGGCGCGCAACGCCGGGTTGCCGCGTCCTTGTTTGTGTCCGGGGACATCGAACGGGACGATCCGCGACTTTCTGTGGTGGATCAGCATCTCGTGAAGCGGGGCCCGATTCTGGTCTCTTGTCGAGCTGGCCATCAGCGGGACTCCTCGGAGTAGATGTTGGTTCCGTAGAAAATTTCGAGCATCTCCCGCGACAGCCGGTCACGGATGGAAAGGCGCTCCGAAGGCGGCAGTTCGGAAGGGTCGACATTGAACAGATAATGCGCGAGATTGATCTCGTTGACCATCATCTTGGTGTGGAAAATGTTGGACTGGTAGATGTTCATATCGATCGCGTCGTACCGCCGCAGTGTCTGTTTGTCGATGAAGTTCTGGATGGAAGTAATGTCGTGGTCGATGTAATATTTGTTGCCCTGCAGGTCACGGGTAAATCCGCGCACCCGGTAATCCAGGGTGATGATGTCCGAATCAAAGGAGGCGATCATGTGGTTCAACGCGGACAAGGGCGAAACCTTGCCGCAGGTCGCGACGTCGATGTCCACGCGAAAGGTGGAGATATCCAGCTCCGGATGGAATTCCGGGTAGGTGTGCACGGTCAGATGGCTTTTGTCGAGGTGGCCCAGCAAAGCGCCGGGCTCTGTAGCCGGTCCTGTCAGGCACCCGTTGCTGAAACCGACGGGCTCTCCCCGGTTGCAGGAAGGATCGATCCGATCATAGGCGATGGATTCTTCCGTGACCAGGATGTTCACACTCGCGCCGCGCGGGTCGTAATCCTGTTTGGAAATATTGAGTACATTCGCCCCGATGATTTCCGTCACGTCGCAGAGGATGCGCGTCAGGCGGTCCGAGTTGTACTGCTCGTCAATGTAGGCGATGTAGGCGTTTTTTTCTTTTTCCGACTTTGCATAGCATACGTCGTAGATGTTGAATGAAAGCGTCTTGGTCAGATTGTTGAACCCATACAGACGAATTTTGTCATTCAAACCGAACATCACATCCTTTCTGGCTTCGAACCAAACAAAAAACTCCGGCATTGCCGGAGCGCGCATGTTCTGCCGTTCAATCGAAAGAGGGCCTCCCCGGTTTCGGCAAAGCAAATCGCGCGATGGCAATTGAAAAAAAGCCTTTCAACTTTTTAAGCAATTGACAAACTGTGCATTGCGTAGCGCTTTGCGGGTTGCCGGGTTTCGTCGGGATGCTTCCCTCCACCTCTAGTCAAGGACAATGGACAAGCTCTTGACCGTGCGGTTGGTCCGCCCGGTTTTCAAACCGAATTGTAATGGAAACCCCTACCCCTGTCAACTCAACGACGTACCTTATATAAAATGAGCGCGAAACAGAAGTCGTGCCTCACATACATTTGAGCGCGAAAAAAGTATGCTAGAAAAATGAAGAAGGAAGTAGTATCCATGGCATCCCGAATCGAAGTGACA
>JAAYKS010000191.1 GCA_012522285.1 Clostridiaceae bacterium
CGCAGCAACACCTCCGGATCTTGTAGCGCGTCCATCCAGGCCATAGCCAGCGCGGGCTGCCGGCTGCTGGCCGGGATCATGCCGGCCGTCAGACAGGAGAATGAGTCGACATAAGCAAAAGCCTGGCCGTCCGGCCCCGTCAGGGGTGGGACCACTTCGTACTTCGCCTGGATTTCCAGATCGGCCGATACCGTGTTCAGGTGCGCCGCGGAGACACATGCGACAGTATCCCCGCCGTTTCGTCCCACCAGCCGGTGGATCGCATCCGTGTCGTTTGCCAGATAATCCGTATCCATCAGCCCGTCCGTCATGAGCCCGTTCAAATACTGTAAACCCTCACGGTAGCCCTCCCTGATCATCGCGCAGCGGACAACGTCCTCACGGACAAAGTATCCGTTCCGATCCTGCGGTGTGAACGCGTTCATCAGAAAATCGGTCGGTCGGGCAAATGCTACCGAGGCTTTCTCCGAGCCGGTCCAACCGACCTCATCGTCGGCTTCCCCGTTCCCGTTAGCGTCCGCGTCTCGCACCCACAGCAGGAACGTCCCGAGGTCATCCGTGGTGGTCGGCATCCCGCAGCCGAATGCGTCGAGAAATCCACGGTGGATCCACATCCGCATCCCGGACGAGTCCGGATCCATCGTGCCGCGCATACGCGGGGAGGGCAATGCGTAGAGGTACCCGTCCCGGGCCCGGAGTGCGTCAACCAGCAGCGGGTCATTTTCCAGACGTTCCCTGATGTGGTATCCATACCGCACGATGCTCTCGCCAAGGGGGATGCAGATCCCGCGATATCCAAAATTGTCCGCGCGTGCTCTTTCCATCCGCATGAAAATCAGGTCGCCCAAGTCAGACGCGGAAGACAACTCGATGCTCAGCTTTGACTCAAAATCCGCATCGGGAAGCAGGATGATTTCCACCTGCACCCCGGTCCGGTCCTGGAGCCAGGTGGTGAATGCGTTCGCCCCGTACTCGTATGAAACCACCTGCGGAGATTGTTGCAGGACGACCCGCAGCGTCGTGAGCCGGGTTGTGAGCGGGAGCATGCCCGGTGGATTGAGTATTGCGGGGGTGACGGGCGGGGTCAAGGGACCGTGCGTGGTCTCGCGCGGCGTGGTGGTCGACGCGGTGGCCAACGCGGTGCCGATCGTCGTCGTTGCGGCGGGAGTGGCCTTCGCGCGCGCGTCTGCCAGACCCCTCGCCAGAGATCCGGCTACCACCCCGACAAGGAATACCGCGGCCAGTATAAGAGCAGACCACAGCCCGATACGCGTCAAGCGGCGCGGATTGCCCATATCAGATTCCTCCGCTCCCGAACGTGATGACAAAAACCAATTATCTGAATTATATCCGACTTTTGTACTCTCTTCTATCAAACTTAATGGGCATCGCTCCTCATCTTCGGGGATTCAGACATTATGACGCATGTTCCTTAACACTGTGCCAGTCATTTGTCGGTTCCCGCCGAAAATGGGAAAAAGTCCGCCGTCCCGATCCCCACCGCATAGAAAAATCCGCCGTCCCGCTTTGGCGCGGAACGACGGACCTTTTCCATATCTCACAAGCCTGTCGGACTACTTCTCTTCTCCGCGGGCAAGCCGGACATGGGAGTCGGCCATTTCGTAGCCCGCAGCCTGGGCACACGCGGTGTTGAGGTCGAGCGCGGTCACACAGGCCGCCGCGATCTCCGCCAGACGCATGACGTGGTTGTTGTCATCGACGCTCTTGCCGAAGCCCGCGCACCCGATCAAGTCCAGCGCCTCGCGCGCGGTTCCGAACAGGGTTCCGCCGCCGATGGTGGCGAGCTCCATACAGGGCAGGCTGACCATGAAGTGTACCCCGCCGTCGGTCGCGTCCGCCTGCACAAAGCAGCTTGAGGAGGACACGATGTGCGCCAGATCCTGGCCGGTCGCGGCAAAGAACGCGGCGATCGCGTTGGCGGCGTTGACATTGAAGCCCGAGATCGTGCCGCTCAGGCAGGACCCGAGATAGCATTTGTGGAATACCGTGCGCTGGACCGACTGTCCGTTGACGCCGGGTTTGAAGACCTTGGCGAGCAGTTCGTCGCTGAGGAACACCTCGGTCTGGACCGATTTGCCACGCCCGTTCAGCACGTTGATGTGCGCGTTTTTCTTGTCCGTGCACAGGTTGGAGCTGATCGTGACGAGTTTCCAGCCGGGCAGTTCCTGGAGCAAGGCGCGCGCAATGTCGGCCGATGCCTTGGTGACCCCGTTCATGCCCATGGCGTCACCGGTTTTGAAAGTCATCCGGAGGAACACCTTGGTACCGAGCTGATAGGGATCGATGCGCTCCAGCCGGACGAAAGGATCGTAGACAAAGGGACGCAGGCGGGAGATCAGGTTGGGGTCGGTCTGCATCTCGTCGATGAATCGGCGGGCTTCGTTGATGTCGGGCGCCTCGATCATCGGGGCGCGGGACATGCCGTCATAGTGGACCAGCGTGGTCAGTCCGCCCGCCAGGTTGATCGCCTTGGCGCCGCGCTGCACCCCCGCCACCAGCGCGGCTTCGTTGGTCGCAAGCGGAATATAGACTTCATCCTGGACGTACTGTCCGTTGATGCGGATCGGTCCTGCGACGCCCATCGGCACGAGACAGGCACCGATCTTGCCCTCGATACCCGCGAGGATGCGGCCGTCCGGGGTGCGGGTGCTGTTGTCGATCCGGCTTTCCTTGATTTTGGACAGCGAAACCCCGGTCTGGCGCTCCAGGTTGGCGCAGCGGATGCGTGCCGCGGCATCACAGGCGTCTACGACCTTAGCTGGGTCCGAAGCGTACACGTCGGTGAATACCACGGTCTCGAGGTGCTGCGTTTTAACCTCCCCTGCAATAAAGGCGTTCTGGATCTCTTCAAATGTTCTGGCCATGTGTCTCTCTCCTTTTTGATCTGGAATACCGGCCCGATGCCCGGCTTATTCGGTTTCGGGGTGCATGTGCAACAGGGTGCTCAGCGTCTGGGCAAAATCGCCCGCCGTCCGCAGCTTTGCGGCGTCGATGCCGGTGTCGATGCCCATGCGGTGGAACATGTCGACGATCGTCTCGGTGCGGGCGTTGCCGGTCGCACCCGGCGCGTACGGACACCCGCCCAGTCCGCCAGCCGCGCCGTCGAACACCCGGATGCCGGCCTGGAGTGACGCGAGGTTGCAGGCGTGCTCGATCCCTTCGTGTTGGTGATAGTGGACCGCAAGCGATGCCCGGGTGAGTTTGGCCTTGATCATGAGAGGAATCTCAAAAGCCTGGATCGGACTGGCCATGCCTGTGGTGTCTCCGAGCGAGACTTCATACGCGCCGAACGATTCGAGTGCCAGCGCGAACTCGAGTGCTTTTTCGGGTGGCATCGCACCTTCGATGGGACAGCCGAACACCGTCGCGATGTAGGAGCGCACCCGGACGTTGTTCTGCCTGGCGACCCGGTTGATTTCCTCGATCTGGCGCAGGGTTTCCTCGGGCGCGCAATTGAGATTCTTGCGGTTGTGGCTTTCGCTGGTGCTGACGATGGTGACGACCTCGTCGAGTTTCGCCTCGATCGCAAGCTCCAGCCCGCGCATGTTGGGGATGAGCGCGGAGTAAGTCACCCCGGGTTTGCGCCGAATGCCCGCGAGTACCGCCCGGGCGTCCGCCATCTGGGGCACCCATTTGGGATGTACAAACGAAGTGGCCTCGATGCGGGTGCAACCCGCGTCGGTCAGCCGGTTGACCAGCTCGATCTTTTTCTCGGTCGGAATGAACACCGGTTCGGGCTGCAACCCGTCACGCGGGCAGACCTCGAAGATCGAGACGGATTTTGGGATTTTCATCCATGTGGTTTCCATACGCTTTTCCTTTCCGGGCGGGTGCCGTCAGGGGAGCATGATGGCGCGTCCGTTGAGATCGTTGAATTTTTCGAGCGCTTCTTTGTAGTCGGCCAGCGGGGCGACCGCGCCCACATAGGAGGACAAGTCGATTTTTTTGTTGCGCAGCAGGGTCATCATGAGCTCCCAGGTCTTGAACATGTGCAGGCCGAACAGCCCCGTGATCTTGAGTTCCCGGTAGACCACCCGGTACATATAGCTCGGGATTGTGAGTTCAGCGCCTACCATGCCGACATGGACCAGGGTGCCCGCGGTCGCCAGCGCGTCGATCGCCTGGTTGATCACACGGCCGTTGCCGGTGAAGTCGACGACGCAGTCCACGCCGCGTCCCTCCGTCTCCCGCTTGGCCACCTCGACGAGATCTTCTTTCATCCCGTTGACCGCGACGTCCGCGCCTACTTTGAGGGAGTAAGCCAGGCGGTGCTCGTTGATGTCCAGTGAGATCACTTTGACCGCGCCGAGCGCTTTGGCCAGTTCACAGGCCATCAGCCCGATGGTTCCGACGCCCAGGATGGCCACGTATTTACCGCTCACCTGTGCCTTCTGCAGACCGTGCAGCGCGGTACCGAGCGGCTCCAGTAGCGACATCTGGACAAAGTCCGCGTCGGGCGGGAGCTTGATCGCGGAGATCTCCGGAAGCCGGATGTATTCCGCGAAGCTGCCGTCTACATTGCGTCCCAGCACACCCATGTTGTTGGAGCAGATATGCTGGTTGCCGGTGCGGCATTCATAGCAGGTCCCGCAGGGGATGTGGGTTTCACCTGCCACGCGGTCGCCCGGCTGGAAGGATTTGACCAGAGATCCGACCGCTTCGACTTCGCCGGCAAACTCGTGGCCCAGCGTGAACGGGAGTTTGTACTTGGCGGCCGCGACCAGCGGGCTCCACTCAAACACCTCGACGTCGGATTTGCACATCGC
>JAAYKS010000192.1 GCA_012522285.1 Clostridiaceae bacterium
CTCTATGGATTTTCCTATCCGCTACGGGACGAGCAAATCGATGTCGGGAGTTCGCGCGGCGTGAGCAACCGGGTTCTTCCGGGAATCAGGGAAGTCGAGGTGCTCATCCGTGGTGGGGAAGGGTTCGCCACATGTTCCCCCGACGACGACAAACCTGAGTAGTAAAAGATCCCCGTTTCTTGGAGCTAGATCAAACCCATTTCTTTACCGAGTGCCATAAACGCGTTGGCTGAACCGCGGATCACCGGCATCCCCACACAAAACGCGAGCCGGAAATGGCCGGGGCGGCCGAAGGCGGAGCCTGGTGCACAGAGGATGTTGTAGCGGGCTGCGATATCCACGAATGCGCGATCGTCCGCGAGCGGCGACCGCGGAAACAGATACAACGCACCGGCTGGCTTGGGGCAGTCAAACCCGGCCTTCACAAGGATTTCGTGCAGCGCGTCCCTGCGTGCCTGGTAATTTTCGACGTCCACGCGGGCGTTGAGCCGGATGGCGGCTTCGATCGTCTTCTGGATCAGGGACGGCGCGTTGACAAACCCCAAGATGCGGTTGGCCATCACCAGCCCGTCCATCAGGTCGCGATAGTCGTCGGCAGTGTCTTTGACCGCGATGTAGCCGATGCGCTCACCCGCCAGCGACAGGGACTTGCTGTATGAGTAGCAGACAATCACATGCGTGAACAGGGCGAGGGTCGAGGGCACCGAAACGCCGTCGTAGACGATTTCGTTGTATGGCTCGTCCGATATGACATAGATCGGATGGTCTGCCGACTCCAGCACCGATCGCAGCGACTCCAGTTCGGCCGGGCCGTACACGGCACCGGACGGATTGTTGGGCGTGTTGATGATGATCGCCTTGGTGCGAGGGGTGATCGCTTGGCGTATCGCTTCCGGATCGGGCATAAACGCGTCGTCGGTCTGTACGACAACACTTTGTCCACCGTGGTTGTCGACGTAGGAGAGGTACTCAACAAAGAAAGGGGCGAGGAGGATGACCTCGTCTCCGGGATCCAGCAAGGTTTTCAGGACCACATTGAGCGCGCCGGCGGCGCCTGCCGTCATTACCACCGACTCAGGCGCCACGGTGCGTCCCGACTGCTCGGAGAGGCGCTCCGCGACGGCAGTGCGTGTGGAGAGATAACCGCTGTTGCTCATGTAGCCGTGGGTTGCAGGCGTGGGGTCCGACGCGATCCGGACGAGCGCATCCGCGACGTCGGGCGGGAGGTCCAGATCCGGGTTGCCGATGCTGAAATCAAAGACGTTCTCGTCTCCGTACAGCTTTTTCAACCGCATGCCTTCCTCGAACATCTTCCGGATCATCGAACCGGATTGCAGTTTGCTTTTGAGTCTTTTTGCGATCATGGCTGCCTCCAACTTGTTGCGGGAACCGCTGCCCGGGATAGCGCAATTATAGCAGACGCACCCGCTCTCCCCAAGAAAAAATCGCTGGAAAAAGCGCGTGTTGACAAACCGGGCTCTCTTCCTGTAAAATTCGATGCGGATCAATTCATAAAAAGCAGAGACATCCGTCTCTCACCTTGAGCGGTTGCGAAAAGGTTCATCATGTTCGGGGCGTCTGTCCCGGGTTCATGTGTTGGCGGATGGTTTCATCCGCTTTTTCATTATTCACGGGAGGTGGATTCCAATCGCAAAGCAGGGTAATAGTGGTTATCTGACCAATGACAAGATTCGATTCCGGGAAGTCAGGCTGATCGATGCCGACGGAGAGATGCGAGGCGTTGTTCCCATCGGGGTGGCCAGACAACTGGCGGAAGAAGCGGAACTGGATCTTGTGCTGAGCAATGCGCAACCTGACAACCCGGTCTGCAAGATCATGGATTACGGGAAACACATGTTTGAGCAGTCCAAGCGGGAACGGGAAGCGCGCAAGAACCAGAAGACCACTGAGGTAAAGGAAGTCGGGCTCAAGCTGTCCACGGAAGAACACGACTTCTCGTTCAAAACCCGGAACGCCTGCCGGTTTCTGGAAGAAGGTGACCGTGTCAAGGTCAACATCCGCTTCCGAGGCCGCGAAATGACATACACCAGCCAAGGCTACGAGGTCATGAAACGTTTCAGTGAAGCCTGTTCCGAGGTCGCCGTCATCGATCGGCCGCCTCGCATGGAGGGAAGAAACATGACCATGTACCTTGCGCCCAAAAAGGCCTGACACAACCACAGCCACGATCGAACAGGAGGATAGGAAACATGCCTAAGCAGAAGACCCACAGTTCTTCGAAAAAACGCTTCAAGGTCACGGGAACGGGCAAGATTCTTCGCACCCAGGCCTTTAAAAAGCATATTCTGACAAAGAAGACGACCAAGCGGAAAAGGAACCTCCGCAAATCGTTGGTTGTCTCTGCGGCCGATCATGCGCGCCTCAAACAGTTGATTCCGTACAAATAAGCCGCTGCATAACAGACAGACAACCTTTTTTTGGAGGTAACCATATCATGTCTCGAGTCAAGAGGGGTGTCACCGCCCGCAATCGTCACAAAAAAGTACTCAAAGCCGCAAAGGGCTATTTTGGCCACAAAAGCAAGTTGTTCAAAGTCGCCAACCAGCAGGTCATGAAGTCCGGCAATTATGCTTATCGTGACCGCCGGAACAAGAAGCGCGATTTCCGCAAACTCTGGATCACCCGCATCAACGCGGCCGCGCGTCTGAACGGCATCTCTTACAGCCGTCTGATGAACGGACTCAGAAAAGCGGACATCCAGCTGGACCGCAAAGTGCTGGCCGACATCGCCGTACAGGATCCGGCGGGTTTTGCGGCGCTGGTAGCCCAAGTCAAAACCGCACACTGAAAATGACGGGAATAGGGATCGGACGATCGGTCCGCCCGATAGGGGAGATGGGACGGGTGACGCCCGTCCTTTCCTGTTTTTCGGGGATTTCAGAAAGAGGGAGTCATCGTCATGCGTGAAATCGTCAGCCGACAGAATCCGCAGTATCGTCGACTGATCGCTATCGCGGACGAAAAAGGTGCGGAAGCGAAGGGATTTGCCCTCATCGAAGGATACCGATTGTGTCTGGATGCAATCGAGTCCGGGATTTCGATCGATTGCCTGGTGGTTTCAGACGCATTCGATCCTGTAAAACGCGATGCGCTGACAAAAGCGCTGGCGCCCGGAACGGACGTACTTTTGGTACCGGACGCCATGTTCCGCAGGCTTGCCTCCACGAAGAGTCCACAAGGGGTCGCTTGTGCTTTCGTGCGGCCTCAACCCGTTCACCTGGACGAGATCGCCGCGATCGGAACCCGTTTCCTGGTGCTCGAAAA
>JAAYKS010000023.1 GCA_012522285.1 Clostridiaceae bacterium
GCACAGTATTCCATCCGCGGGACGGACACCGACTGGGCGGACCGGCTGCAGTTGTCTGCCCTTTTCTCCCTGATGCAGGAATCCGCATTGAGCAATGCGGAGACGTGCGGCTGGGGACCCGACGTACTGGATCCGCTGGGCGTGCGCTGGGTACTGCTTCGTGTCTCGGTCCGGATGGAAGATTTTCCGACCTGGCGGGATGAGCTGTATGTGGAGACCTGGCCTAGAGGCCTGGAGCGGCTGTTGTTTCTACGCGATTTTACTTTTTGGCTTCCGTCAGGCGACGGCAACCGGCGTGTGCGGATCGGCGGCGCCACCAGTTCCTGGGTGCTGGTGGACATGCACACCCGCAAATTGCGGCGGCCGGACGTCGTCCCGTCCGATCCGGATCGGGTGCGGCCAGACTTGTGCGCGCTTTTGGCAAACGCGCCTTCGCTTCCGGCGCGGCCCGGATTGTGTGACAAAGAGCCAACGATCGTCAAGTACGCGGACGCTTGTGACATCGACCGGAATCTACACGTCAACAACACCCGCTATGTGGCCTGGAGTGTGGATGCGGTCCACCGGCTGGTCACGGATCGACCGCGGTTGAGCGGCATTGACATCCAATACATCTCAGAAGCACGGTTCGGAGATAAACTGGCCGTCTATGCGGATGCACTACCTTCCGAGAAGGGTCGTGTATTCCATGTGGAGGGATGCGACGCTCCCACCGGTCGGTCGGTTTTTCGGGCGATTCTATACGAGGATGCAGCGCGCGGTGCCGGTGATTTGTGAATATCGAACAATTGTGACACCGGATTTACCGAGTGTGATTATTACGCTATAATCGGTGCAGCGTCCGCATAGGGCGTATAAATTGTTAACCCGCCGGGAGTTCAGGAGGAGTTCCAATGATCGAAATCCGCAACCTGGTCAAGTTTTACGGCGACAAAAAAGCGGTGGATGACATCTCGTTTACGGTACATGACGGCGAGATTCTGGGCTTTCTGGGGCCGAACGGCGCCGGCAAGACCACAACCATGAACATCCTGACCGGCTTTTTGTCCGCCACATCCGGTCATGTCGCCATCGACGGCTTTGACATCCTCGAAAAGCCGCAGGAGGCCAAACGCTCGATCGGCTACCTGCCCGAGCATCCGCCTCTGTATCTGGACATGACAGTGACGGAGTATCTCCGGTTTGTCGCAGAGCTCAAAGGTGTGGAGCCTGCGGTTCGCAACCGCCAGCTGACCGAGATCATGCGCAGCGTCCGGATCACCGACCACGCCGGCCGTCTGATCAAGAACCTGTCCAAAGGATATCGTCAGCGCGTCGGCATCGCACAGGCGATGGTGGGCAACCCGAGCGTCCTGATTCTGGACGAGCCCACGGTCGGTCTCGACCCCAAGCAAATCATCGAGATCCGCAACCTGATCAAAGAGCTCGGCAAGCGGCACACCGTCATCCTGAGTTCCCATATCCTGCCCGAGGTACAGGCGGTTTGCGAACGGGTCGTCATCATCAACCGCGGCCGGATCGCGGCAATCGACACCCCAGGCAGTCTGTCCACCCGGATGAGCAAAATCAGCAAAATGCAGATGACCGTCGAAGGTCCGCACAAAGACGTCCTCCAGAAAATCCGCATGCTTCCCGGCATCCGGTCCGCCGATCTCGTGGCCGAAAAAGAGGGGATCTGTGCCGTCAACAACGACTGCGAAGGCGGCGTGGACGCCAGAAAGCCTTTGTTTTTTGAGATGGCGCGCAACGCATGGCCCATTTTGGAACTCAAATCGCTGGAACCGACCCTGGAAGACATCTTCCTGGCGGCGACCAGCGGAACATCCGCTGAAAGCGAGGAGGCGTAAAGATGAAACGAATGAACGCCATCCTGAAAAAGGAACTGCTCTCCTACTTCAAGTCCCCGATCGGCTGGGTCGTGTTCGCCATCTTTATGGCGGTGAGCGGCGTCTACCTTGCGGCCGGTCTGTCCTATTCCTCGGCGGACATGGCGGGTGAAATCGCATTTGTACAGTCCATGCTGTTCATCATCATCCCGCTGTTGACGATGAAGACCTTTTCGGAGGAAAAGAGGAACGGCACCGATGTGCTGCTCTTGACCTCACCCGCCTCTCTCACGGAGATCGTGCTGGGCAAGTATCTGGCGATCCTGTCCATCTTCCTGCTGATGACCTTCGGGACGGTGGTTCATGTTCTGATGATCGTCTTGTTTGGCGGTTTGATCGAGATCAGCGTGCTCGGCGCCTATATCGGCTTCATTCTGCTGGGCGCCGCCTACCTTGCGATCGGCGTTTTTGCCTCGGCGTTGACCGAAAGCCAGATCATCGCGGCAGTCGTCACGTTCATCAGCATCCTCGCGCTCAACATCGTCGATTCGATCGGGAGCATCATCGGCAACGGCGTCGCTTCCTTCCTGAACAAAATTGATTTTCTCAATCTGATTCCGGACACCTGGTTGACATCGTTCGGCACGTCCATCGTGGTGGGGATCCAGTGGATCAACCCGAGTTCCAGACTGGCAAACATCTCTGCGGGCATCTTTGAAATCGCCCCATTGATCTTCTTTGTCAGCCTGATCGCGGTTTTCCTCTACCTGACCATGCGGATCATTGAGAAGCGGCGCTGGAGCCAGAGGTGATGATGATGGGTTTGTTTAACAAAAACAAAGTGAAAAAGAATGCCCCGGCCGCGGTCGACAAGCGCAACCGCACCCTGCGACGGGTTTCCTTGATTTCCGCGGTCGTTTTTATCGCCATCCTGTTGCTGTTCAACATCCTGTTTGACGCAGTGCTGGGTGACAAGCTCAAGTGGGACTGGTCCTTCGGGAAAATGTTTTCCATCAGCGATGTGACGCGGGAACTGCTGGACGACCTCGGGGCCGATATCCAGATCACGGGACTGTATGAAAAGGGCACGGCATCCAATCTTCTCCGGATCGAGAAGGCGCTGGAGAGTTATGTCGAAGAGGCGGACGGCAAAGTGGAAGTCCGCTACATCAACATGGATGAAGTGCCGGACATCGGACGGGATCTCGACCCCACCGGTATGAAAGAGTTCAACGCGGGTACCTTCATCGTCAAAAACATGACAACCGGCAGATTGCGTGAAGTCCAGCAAAGCGAACTCTTTATGATCGATGAAGAAAGGTACTACAACACCGGTGAAGTCGCGGTAACCGGTATCACGGCCGAATCCGCGTTCAGCGGTGCGATCAAGTACGTCTCCGCCGCAGTCACGCCGACGGTGTACGCGTTGCAGGGACACAAGGAAACCGCCATCGAAACCTTCCCGACCCTCGTCTCCATCCTGACGGGATCCAACAATGTCGATATCAAGAGCACATTGAACCTGATGATCGACCCCAACATCCCGGAAGATTGTGCGCTGCTGGTCATGATCAATCCCTCGGACGACATCACACCCGACGAGAAACGTATCCTGTCGGAATATCTCCAAAAGGGCGGAGACCTGATGGTGTTGACCGAATTCAACGAGCATTCGTTCCCCCGGCTCAACGAAGTGCTGGTCGACTTCAACATCGAAATCACAGACGATAAGGTGCGCGAAGACGATGTCGACCGCCGCTTCAACGAGCAGCCGTATACATTTGTTTCCGACTGGCCGGCGGGCAGCCTCAACGATGCGGCGTACAACACCTCTCTGCTGGGGGTGAACGCGCGCCATATCCGTATCCTGGACAACGCCAAGGAGTGGGTCAAAGTTGAACCGCTCTCCCAGACCGGCTCCAGTGCCGTCGTAGAGGACAAGGGAGATCCCACGAAAATCTCCGCTCCGGGTGTCCAGGTGTTTTCCGCCCTGTGTGAGAATACCGGCTGGGTGTCCAGCAATGTCACGGAATCGAGCAAAGTGATCGTGATTGGCAGTGTCAACATGATGAGCGACACCGTGCTCAAAAGCTTCAACTTCTACAACGGAAACCAGTTCTATTTCTCCGTGAACTGGCTGACCGACGCGCAGGACACGGGTCTGTACATCGCGGAAAAACCGCTGCCTTCCTATCTGCTGCAAAAAGGCACTCAGACCGGATACATCTTCGCTTCGGTTGCAGCACTGGCGATCATCCCTGCCGTCCTTCTGGTGGTCGGGCTGGTGGTGTACCGCAAACGGAAAAATCTGTAATCACACGCTTCCCCATCGAAGTTGTCCGCGGAGGATCTATAACCCATGAATCATTGGAAAAAACTGATTTTGCCCGGTATCCTGCTCGCTGCCCTCGTCGTCGGGCTGGTATTGGTCAGCGTACTCGGAAAAGACAACGGCGGAACGCCGACCACGACCGCAAACCCGCTGACCTACGTCTACTATTCGCCCGAAGCGGAGGTCTCGACGCTTACCATCGAGAACGAGCACGGGGAAATCGTATTGGAACGCAAAGAAACCAAGGATGAGACCGGTGCGGTGGTGCAGCAGTGGAACGTCAACTCTCCCGCGAATCCGGCCTATGCGCAGGCGAACGTATCCAACCTGGTTTCCACGGTGCGGGCCATGGCTTCGGTACGTTTGATCAAAGACGGCGATTCCGATCTCGCGCTGTATGGTCTGGACAAACCGGCCGGCCGCGCGACGATCCGGAAGACCGACGGAAGCGAAGGCACGGTCCTCGTCGGCAACCGGGCGGGGTCGGGCAGCAATTACTATGCGATGGTCGAAGGCACCAATCAGGTTCACCTGATCGGGACCGGCGTCGGCGAGTCTGTACTCAAACCGGCGATGAGCATGCTGGACACCACGCTATGCAGTGCGCAATACATGGATCTGTTGCGGGTCTCCATCCAGCGCAAAACAGATCAGGCGACGATCATCGCCAACAGCAAACCGTTCCGCGACGACGCCGTACAGCTGGTGGAACTCCAGTGGAAGTTTGACGAGCCGCTGCACTGGATGGCCAATACCATGCCCATCGAACCGGTGATCACCGAGATCATCGCCGTCAAAGCCAAACAATTTGTCGCGATGGACGTCTCCGACGCGGATCTGGCGGAGTATGGTCTGGACGATCCCTCCTACCGGTTTGAGGTGTCGGACGCGAACCAGACCTACACCATCACCTTGGGTGCAAAAGCGGGCACCACCTTGTATTACGGCATGTCCAGCCGGATTCCCGATGCGGTGTTTCTGACCGAAACAAAAAACTTCACCCTCGTCGAAGCACCTGTGATGGAATGGATGAACAAGTTCGTCTATCTCGCAAACATCACGGAAGTGGCCAAGGTCGATCTCACATTCGACAACACAAAACTGAACATCGAGATCGACGGCAAGTCGGAACCCAATGTGTTCAAGATCAACGGAAAAGACGCAGACATCAAAGACAGCTCTGGCAGGAGCTATTTCAAGTCGTTCTACCAGACCATCATCGGGGCGACCTTGGAAGGCGTGGACCGCGAGGCGAATCCGGACTTGTCCAAAGCGATCGTAAAGATCGAATACACGTTCCGGGACGGCGATCCGGTGAAAGTCGCATTTGTACCCCGCGACGCCTATTCCCTGTATGCATTCCTGGACGGCGAGTATACGGGCGGATATGTCGACATTGACCTGCTCGACGACACCGATTTCGATGTCGGAAACGTGTTACCTTCCGGATTGCGTACCGCCTATAGCGGGATGGTCAACGCGATGGATAAAGCCGTGGACGGGGTGTTCAACTGACCGAATCGACGAAGGGACAGGCAAAACGCATGAGTTCCCATCAACGAGGTCAACGGACAAAGGGTAGGCTCACCTTGGTGATCCTGGCCCTTTTGTCTGTGGTCGTCATGGCGGCATCCGTGACGATTGCCGTTCTGCTGTCCAAAAGGCAGCCTCCCGAGAGCACCGCACCGAGCTCGTCTCAGGTAGTGGTCGGCGGGTTTGCCTGCAACGCGGCAGAAGCCGCACGGCTTCATCCGTTTCAGGGCGGTGTGCTCAAGACCGACCCCTCCCGCATTTCTTTACTGGATATGAATGGGACCGAACAGTGGGGAGTGGACTGCTCCATGCTCGTGCCCACTTGTTTTGGTACAGGCGAGCTGATGCTGGTCGCAGACATCGGGGGAAGCTCCTACTATTTGGTCGACAGGGAAGGGATACGCAAGCAGGGAACGGTGTCCGGCATGTTGACCGGCGCTTCGGTCGCCCCCTCGCCGGACACGCGGTTTGCGTTGTTGATCGAGCAGTCGGGCAACAAAGGACTGGTCCGTCTGGTTTCCGCGGATACCGGCAGAGAATTTGAGTGGGATTTCATATCCCGCAAGTCCGGTTTTGTGCTGTCCGCCGCATTTTCTCCCGCCGCCGATCGGTTGGATGTGGTGTCGATGGACACGGACGGTCACAACCTGCAGACCATGCTGAAGCGGTTGGATACCCAGACCGGTGCGGTCCTGGGGCAGTTTTTGCCGGAGGCGGGAGAGGTCAGTACGGTCGTCGCTTACGGCGTGGATGACAATCCGGCGGTCGTCGGAAGCAAGGGGATCACGGCTTTCCGCCCCGACGCGACCGCCGCCTATCGACTGCAGTTTCACAAAGTCCATCAGGCAGTTACGACCCTGCAAGGACTTTTGGTCGTAGCGGAGAAAGGGCCCGAGAACCCTCCGGCGGTCTTCTTGATCGATGCGGATGGAGGAATGCAGGAAGGGCCAACCCTGACCGGCATCCCCTCCTCATTGGCGGTCTCGGGCCGGCGTGTCTATATTGCCGTAGGGGCGGAAGTCTGGTCAGTGGGTCTGGAGCCGTTCAAATTACTGGGAATGACGGGAGCCGGTGCGGAAATCGTCCGCCTCGGGGCGAATGGAGAAGACGGTTGCGTAGCGGTCACACAGGAAGGGGTCGGCCGGATCGACATCCCTTAGGGGTTGGAAGGATATGCGAGGTTTTATCATGGAAAAAACAAAAAAGAGATCCGAAATCGACCTGCAGGACACCTGGCGCCTCGAGGACATTTTTGAGACCGAAAGGCACTGGGAATCCGCGTTGACCGAGCTGGATGGCCTGGCCGGATCCCTCTTATCGCTGCGCGGGCATGTGGCGGATGGTTCGGATACGCTGGCAGACAGTCTGGAACGGGAAGACCTGTTGTCGCGCCGGATCATGTCCTGCTATGCCTATGCGCGCATGCGCAAGGACCAGGACAACGCCGAACCCCGTTATCAGGCGATGTTTGAGCGAGCCAGTGCCGCATATCATCGTCTGAGTGCGGAGGTCTCCTTTCTCGCTCCCGAAATATCGAAGATCCCGGACGCCACCTTGCGCCAATGGATCGGGCAGGAGCCTCGACTGGCGGTATTTCGGCACCATCTGGACAATCTGATGCGCCAAAAGCCGCATATCCTTCCGGAGAGGGAGGAGCGGCTGCTCGCAATGGCCGGACCGGTTGTCGAAGGCGTGT
The DNA here is from genome assembly GCA_012522285.1 of Clostridiaceae bacterium. GTDB lineage: Bacteria > Bacillota > Clostridia > Saccharofermentanales > UBA5734 > JAAYKS01. The sequence goes on from JAAYKS010000023.1 coordinate 7,388, forward strand.
CCGACACATTCGACATGCTGGATCATGTCGATCTCAAGTACGGGACCATCGAGGATGAAAACGGACAGGCGGTCGAATTGACCGGCGGCCGGTTTTCCCGCTTCCGTGAAAGCCCGGACCGGCGTGTCCGCGAGGACGCGTTCCGCAAAATGCACGAGTCGTTTGCCGGCATGGGCAATACGATTGCCACATTGTACGCGGCTAGTGTCAAGGGAGATCTGTTTTTTTCCCGCGCGCGCGGATACGACACCGCCCTCTCGAGCGCGTTGTTTTCCGACCGGCTGGAAAAATCGGTCTACACCGGCCTGATCGATGCGGTCCGCGAGGCGATGCCCGCCATGGAACGCTACCTGTCGCTTCGGAAACGCGTGATGGGAATCGAAAAACTCCACATCTTCGATTGTTATGTGCCGATCGTCGAGGCTCCGTCCCGGGAGTTCACGTTCGCGGAGGCTTGTTCTCTGGTGCGCGACGGCGTTTCGGTGCTCGGACACGAGTACGGAGAAAACCTGGACAGATTGTTCGGGGAACGTTGGATCGACCGTTATGAAAACGAAGGAAAGTCGGGCGGTGCTTACGCGTGGGGAACCTATGACTCACATCCCTACATGCTGATCAATTTCAGCGGAGGCCTGCCGGACGTGCTGACCCTTGCTCACGAAGCCGGCCACTGCATGCACACATTGTTTTCCTGCCGCAGGCCGCATGTCGATGCCTCCTATCCGACCTTCCTGGCAGAGATCGCCTCGACGGTCAACGAGATCCTGCTGATCCGCCGCATGATGGACGCATGTGATCTGACCACCCCCGAAGGGCGTGCGGAGCGAGCGTTCTATGTGAACCGGCTGATCGAAGAGTTCCGCCTGACCGTATTCCGGCAAACCATGTTTGCGGAGTTTGAAATGATGGCACACGAACGCGCGGAGGCGGGCGAACCCCTGACCGCAGAATCGCTATGCGGGTTGTACGCCGATCTGTTGCGCGTTTATTTCGGACCCGAGGTGGAGATCGACGATTACATGCGCTGGGAATGGGCGCGTATCCCGCATTTCTACAACGCGTATTACGTATTCAAGTATGCGACCGGCTTCTCTGCCGCCGCCGCGTTTTGCGACCGGATGGACAAGGAAGGCGCCCCGGCAGTCGTACGATACCTTGGGTTCCTGGGTGCCGGCGGGTCGGATTATCCGCTCGAAATCCTGCGCGAGGCGGGATTGGACATGGCGGACGGCGGCCCGGTACGGACGGGGCTGGCTCAGTTCGAAGCGCTGGTAACGGAACTCGCGTCTTTGCTGGACATCACAGCCGGCCAAAATCCGGGATCTGAGGCATAACGAGATGATCGACTGCGACATCGCCGTTGTCGGTGCAGGAGCGGCCGGACACGCCGCAGCCATCGCGGCCGCACGTCTGTCCGCCGGGCGTCACAGCGTGCTGCTGTTGGAACGTGCCGACCGGGTGGGGCGCAAACTGCTTGCGACGGGGGGAGGCACCTGCAATCTGACCAACCTCCACGTTTCCGTCGAGCGATATCACGGAGCCGATCCGGGATTTGTGTCTCCGGTCCTGCACACCTGGTCCGCCGGAGCCGTGATGGATTTTTTTGATGAGATCGGCGTCCCCTGCCGAACCGAACCGGACGGACGCGCATATCCCTGTGGAGCGCAGGCTTCCGCCGTCCAGGACGCACTCCGGCTGGAGGCGCAGCGACGGGGTGTTGTGACGTTGAGCGGTTTCGATGTGGGAGATGTTCGCGTACGGGATCCCATCTTGTTGGAAGACACTCCCCTGTATGTGAAGCGTCCGTTTGAACTGGTGGCGGGAGACGGTCGCGTCGTCCGGACCAGCCGTCTCATCGTGGCGACCGGCGGTCCCGCGGCACCCCAGCTGGGCGGTAGCGATACGGGACACCGGCTATTGGGTTCGCTCGGGCATGTCAGCACACAGCTGTTGCCCGCCATTGTACAGATCACAACCGAGAAGCCGTTTGTCAAAAGTCTGTCTGGCATTCGTGTCCAGGGGGTGGCAACGCTGCTCCGGAATGGCAACCCGGTCCGGTCCGAACAAGGTGAGATTCTTTTTGCGGATTACGGGTTGTCCGGCCCCGTCTCGCTCCAACTGGGCGGGATGGTTTCCAGGGCGATCGACACGGGTGGGGAGGTGCTGGAGATCTCGATCAATTTTTTCCCCGAAATGGATCGGGCCACACTGACCAACTGGCTGATCCGCCGTGCGGAGCGGCTGACCGGCGTCACGGGCATGGATTTTTTGTCGGGAGCGCTGAACAAGCGTGTCGGCCAGGCCGTTTTCAAGGCGGGTCTGGGACAAAAACTGACGGATCCGGTCGGCGTGCTGGATCCTGCGACGGCGACGCGTCTGGCGAATGCCATCCAGGACACGCGGATCCGAGTGACCGGTGTGCAGGGATGGCGAGAAGCCCAGGTGACGGCCGGAGGCGTCGAGGTGTCCGGATTTGAGCCTGAGTCCCTCGAGTCCCGGATCATTCCCGGATTGTACACATGCGGGGAAGTCCTGGACGTCGATGGCGACTGCGGCGGATACAACCTCCATTGGGCCTGGGCGTCGGGACTGGTCGCAGGAAATAGTGCGGCCCGTTCCCTGGAGGCTTGACCTCCATGTCGCGACAGGAAATCTCTCGACGGGTTGACGGCATCCGAATTCCTTTGGGTGCAGGCCCGGACGCGCTGGACCGGGCGGTGTTTGCGCTGTACGGCAGTCGCACGGCATATCATGTGCTGCGGCGTTCAGTGGACGCGCGCGTGAAGACAAGAATCTGTTTTGTCTATTCTGTTGGCACCGGGCTCGCTCCGGTCCCCGTCGGGTTGTCGCCGCTCCTGGCGGACGCACCCTCTTTTGCGCTCCGCGCCGTCGGAGGGGATCCTCTAGTACGGCCGGTTGTGGTCGGCACCGGCCCCGCCGGCATGTTTGCCGGCTTGTCGCTCGCGATGGCCGGTCGTCGGCCGATCCTGCTCGAGCAAGGCAAGGACGTGGACACCCGCGCCCAGGATGTCGCGCGCTTTTTTGCCGGCGGATCTCTCGACCCCACCTCCAATGTGCAGTTTGGCGAAGGCGGGGCCGGTACTTTCTCCGACGGCAAGCTGACCACCGGGATCCGGGACCCTCGTGTAGCCGCCGTATTGCAGGAACTTGTCCTGGCCGGAGCACCCGACGAGATCCTTTGGTCGTCCCGGCCGCACGTCGGAACCGACCGTCTGCACGGCGTCGTCCGCAACATCCGGCGCAAAATCGAAGCGCTGGGAGGGGAATACCGGTTCGGACACCGCTTTTGTGGAGCAGGGCTGGAGGCGGAGCGTTTGCGTACCGTCCGGGTGCAGCTCACCGATTCCGGGAGTGAGTACGAAATGGAGTGCCGGCAGCTCGTCCTCGCGGTGGGGCACAGTGCCCGCCAGACTCTCCGTTTGCTGGCAGAACTCGGATTTGCGATGGAGCCCAAACCGTTCTCCGTCGGGGTCCGGATCGAACACCCGCAGAGATGGATTGACCAGGCACAATACGGGAGCGCTGCGGGACATCCGGACTTGCCGCCTGCGGAGTACAAACTCTCCTGCCACCTGGCGTCTGGGCGGTCTGTCTACACGTTTTGCATGTGTCCGGGCGGTGTCGTGGTGGCGGCTTCCTCGACGCCCGACGGGATTGTGACCAACGGCATGAGTTCGTTTTTGCGTGACGGGCCCAACGCAAACAGCGCGCTTTTGGTCGCGGTCACCTCTGCAGATTATCCGGACGGCTCCGCTATGGGCGGTATCGCGTATCAGGAGAAGATTGAGCGGGATGCCTGGCGGCTGGCTGGAGGGTCCCACCTCGCCCCTTCGGTGCGCGCCGGTGTGATGCTGGGACACTCATCGGCGGCTCCGCACGAGACGCCCGTACAGCGGCCAGAGCCGTCCTATCGCCCCGGTGTGGTGGCAATCGCACCCGATACCTATCTTCCCGGGTACGTAGTCGACGCCATGCGGGAAGCACTGCCTTTGTTTGGACGAAAAATCCGCGGGTTTGATCATCCGGACGCGCTGCTGACCGGACCCGAAACGCGTAGCTCTTCGCCCGTGCGGCTGTTGCGAGGTGCAGACGGTCAAGCATCGGTGTCAGGTGTATATCCCTGTGGAGAAGGCGCGGGCTACGCCGGGGGCATCGTTTCGTCCGCCGTGGACGGCATTCGCACGGTGCAAGCCATGCTTCATGAGAACATCTGACCTCATTCCACGCGGTGTCTCGTGTTGAGAGGAGCATGCAAATATGTTTAAATATGGGCTGAGACAGACATTCGCCCGACCACGGGAAACAAGGGCGCATCACTTCGTTTGGAGAGTTCAATGAATCAACTCGTGAAGCGCGGACTGCCGTTGGCGTTCGCAGACCTTTTAATCGTCAATCTGTCCTTTATTCTGGCAGCTTTTTTCAACAATCTATTGGATTTTCAAGGGTTTGATTTTTGGCCGACCTCCCGCTATTTTGTTTTGTCCTTGACCATGTATGTGACTCCGGTTGTATTATTGGTCAATGCGGTGTTCGGGCTGTATTCCAGTTTGTGGCATTACGCGGGTTTGACCGAGTTCGTCAAACTCATGGTAGCGGTTTTACTGGACGGATTGCTGTTCTATCTGGCGGCAGACACGATCCCCTGGCGGATGGGACCCGGGATGTACATCCCCTCGTTCCTCATTATGTTTTTCCTGATGGCGGCCATCCGCTTCGGATACCGCGCGATGCGCAGGCTGATTCCGATGATGACCTCCGGTCGGTACCTGAACGCCAAGCGGACGATGATCATCGGCGCGGGTGAGGCAGGGGCGATCCTGATCCGCACGATGCGGGACGATCCCAGCAAACGCGGGATACCGGTCGTGCTGGTCGACGACGATTCCAGCAAGCGTGGTCTCAAAATTCTGGGCGTCCGCGTCGCGGGCAACCGGGATGCCATCCCGAAACTGGTCCGAGAATTCGGAGTGGAGCGCATCTTTATCGCCATTCCCCGCTCCTCCGCGGAGGACATGAAAGCCATCCTCGAGATCTGTCTCGAGACCGGTTGTGAGATACAGCGGGTCGATCTGGCGGACGTCATCCACGGTACCCCGATCGGGAAAACGGCAGACGAAGATACGAGAAGTCTGGATCTGCCGGGGATCCGCGTGCGGGAGATTCCACTGGAGACCCTGCTCGGACGGGATCCTGTGACGATGGACGACGCACGTGTCCGGGCTTGGCTGCAAAGCAAAACCGTGATGGTCACGGGCGGCGGCGGCTCTATCGGAGCGGAGCTGTGCCGCCAGGTCGCGTCGTGTGACCCTGCCCGGCTGGTGATCTTCGACGTTTACGAAAACACATCGTATGAATTGACACTGGAACTTGGTAAGAAATATCCGCTCCTCCCGGTCTTTCTCGTGATCGGCAGTGTCCGGGACCGGGAAAAACTGGGCACCACCTTTCAAAAATACAGACCGCAAATCGTGTTCCATGCGGCGGCGCACAAGCATGTGCCCACGATGGAAAATGATCCGGAGGAAGCGATCAAAAACAATGTGTTCGGCACCTATAACGTTTGCGACATGGCGCGGGAGTACGGGGCGGAACGCTTCATTCTCATTTCTACGGATAAGGCCGTCAATCCGACCAATGTGATGGGGGCTTCGAAACGCCTGTGTGAATTCGTGGTCAAGGGCATGAGCAGCCGCCACAGTCCGACTGTGTTCTCCGCCGTGCGGTTCGGGAATGTGTTGGGGAGCAACGGGAGCGTCATCCCGCTGTTCCGACGTCAGATTGCCGAAGGAGGACCGGTGACGGTCACCGACAAGA
>JAAYKS010000024.1 GCA_012522285.1 Clostridiaceae bacterium
CAGGGGTCCCGTCCGTGCGATTCCGGCGGTTCCAGAGCCGCCCGAAACAACATTATAGAACAGATCGCGGGGGTTGTCAGACGGCAGGGGATGGGCAGAAAGCGTGAAGAATAACCATCCGGTCCGTGATTGCAACCATGCGATCCACCACGTATCCTGTAAACAGGCGGCCACCACAACCGGAGGCCGCCGCGGCAACCTTCCGGTTGTCACAACCCATGACCCGGACCGGACTCCGGCCGGGAGAAAGCGAGGTGTGAAATGGCAGGTACGGATCTAGCGGGGAAGCACGTAGAGATTCTGGACACGACACTGCGCGACGGTGCCCAGGCAGAAGGGGTTTCCTTTTCCATTAACGACAAGTTTGCCATTCTAGACTCGCTGGTGGGGATCGGGGTCGGGGACATCGAAGCCGGCAATCCGGGCTCCAATCCGAAGGACCGCGAATTCTTTGCGCAGTACGCGCAGCGCAAACCCAATATGCAAAATACCTTGCTGTGTGCGTTCGGATCGACCCGGCGCAAAGGAACGGCTGCCTCGCAGGACTCCAATCTGACTGCGATGCTGGAGGCGGACACTCCGGTCATCGTGGTGTTCGGCAAGGTATGGGATGTGGAAGTCCGCGAAATCCTGCGGACCGACCTGGCCGAAAACCTGGAGATCATCGCCGACACGGTCTCGTTTTTCCGCGACAACGGAAAGCGCGTCATCTTTGACGCGGAGCACTATTTCGAAGCCTGGCGGGACAATCCCGATTATACGGCTGACTGCCTGCGATCGGCTGCTAAAGCCGGTGCGGAAAGCCTGGTGCTGTGCGATACCAATGGGTCCGCACTGCCCGATGAAATCATCACCTGCGTATCCGCATCCGTGGCGGCTTATCCGGAGGTTCGCATCGGCATCCACTGCCACAACGACTGTGGGCTGGCGGTCGCCAACTCGGTACTGGCCGTACAGGCCGGTGCGACCCATGTACAGGGCACCTTCAACGGCATCGGAGAACGGTGCGGCAACGCCAGCCTGTCCGCGATCATCGGCAACCTCCAGGGCAAGATGGGGTATCGGTGCATCCCGGAAGACCGGCTCCGGCTGTTGACCCCCACGACCCGGCGGATGGCGGACATCTCCAATCTCACCTTGCCCGCGGGAGAACCTTTTGTGGGGACGTCGGCGTTCAGTCACAAAGCGGGGATGCACGTCGACGCGATCAAAAAGCGTTCGTCGACATACGAACATATCGATCCGGCCACCATCGGCAACGACAGGCGCTTCCTGATCTCCGAGATTTCAGGGCGTAGCGCGGTACTGGATGTGGTGCGGCGCATCCGTCCGGACATCGATAAATCCTCGCCGGTCGTCTCCCAGGTGCTGGAACGGATGAAGGACATGGAGCACAGGGGTTATCAGTTTGAGGGTGCACAGGCTTCACAGGATCTGCTGGTGTGCAAGGAACTGGGAGTGTATCAGCCGTTCTTCAATCTTGAAAAGCTTCGGATCTCGAGTGAACAACCCATGGTAGGGGAGTACTCCGCCTACTCCTATATCAAGATCCTGGTGGACGGTGTGGACGAAGTGACCGCGGCGGAAGGCGCCGGCCCGGTCAACGCGATGGACCGCGCACTCAAAAAAGCCATGGAAGTATTCTATCCGGAGTTGGTGGATCTTCGATTGACAGACTACAAGGTCCGCGTCATCAATGCGGACGCCACAGCAAGCTGTGTACGCGTACTGATTGAGACGACAGATGGTCAGGACATCTGGACCACGGTGGGGGTCTCCACCGACGTGCTGGAAGCGTCCTGGCTCGCACTGGTCGATTCGATTGAGTACAAACTGATGCTGCGCAAATTACAGGACGACCGCCAGACAGCCGCCACGGGCGAAGCATGAATCACGGGAGGAAACAGATATGGGCATGACAATGACACAAAAAAATCTCGCCCGGCATGCCGGACGGCAATCGGTCGCGGCCGGCGAACTGATCGAGGCCAAGCTGGACCTGGTGATGGGGAATGACGTGACAGCACCCCCCGCCATCGACATTTTCCAGAAGACCGGATCTGACTCGGTGTTCGACAAGAGCCGTGTCGTCCTGGTGCCGGACCACTTTACGCCGAACAAGGACATCAAATCCGCGCAGAACTGCAAGCAGATGCGCCTTTTCGCACAGGAGCATGGACTCGAAAACTACTATGAAGTAGGTTCTCCCTGTCACGGCATCGAGCATGTGATCCTGCCGGAGAACGGGCTGGTCGTCCCGGGGGACGCCGTGATCGGTGCCGACTCCCACACCTGCACCTATGGCGCACTCGGGTTGTTTTCAACCGGGGTCGGGAGCACCGACCTGGCCTGCGCGATGGTGACCGGGAGCACCTGGTTCCGGGTTCCGGAGGCCATGCGCTTTGTTTTGAAGGGTTCGTTCCGCGAAGGAGTCGCCGGCAAAGACCTCATTTTGTACATCATCGGCCGGATCGGTGTCGACGGTGCCCTGTATCGTTCCATGGAGTTCACCGGCCCGGGTGTCGCGTCACTGACCATGGCCGATCGCTTCACGGTCTGCAACATGGTGATCGAAGCCGGTGCCAAAAACGGGATCTTCCCCGTGGACGAAGCCACGCTTGCCTATATGGCCGAGCATGCTCCGGACGCGGTTCGGGACGGCAAATACACGGTGGATCTCGCGGACGAGGATGCGGAATACGTATATACCATGGAGATCGACCTGTCCGAATTGCCCTACATGGCGGCCTTTCCGCACCTACCCGACAATACGCGCCAAATCGGCGACCATGAAGAGGTGCGGATCGATCAGGTTGTGATCGGTTCCTGCACCAATGGCCGGCTCGAAGACATGCGGGCGGCAGCTGCCGTATTGCGCGGACGCACCGTCGCCCCCGGGGTGCGCTGTCTGGTGATTCCGGGTTCCAACAAAGTGTGGGCACAAAGCCTCAAGGAAGGGCTGCTGGAGATCTTTGCCGAAGCGGGTGCCATCGTCAGCGCAGCCACATGCGGCCCCTGCCTGGGCGGCCACATGGGCATCCTGGCGGAGGGGGAGCGCTGTGTCAGCACCACCAACCGTAACTTTGTCGGCCGCATGGGTCATCCGGGTTCGGAAGTTTACCTGACCGGTGCGCCTGCTGCCGCCGCGTCCGCGGTGCTGGGTCGACTGGCCAGCCCGGAAGAGCTCTGAGAGAACAAGGGAGGATAGATATGAACACCAAAGGGAACGTTTTCAAATACGGAACGAATGTCGACACCGACGTCATCATCCCAGCCCGTTATCTCAATACGTCGGATCCGGTCGAACTCGCAGCCCACTGCATGGAGGATCTCGACGCCTCCTTCGTCACCCGCGTAAAGCCCGGAGACATCGTGGTCGCCGGGAGCAATTTCGGGTGTGGATCCTCACGGGAACACGCACCGATCGCCTTGAAAGCCTGTGGTGTAGGTTGTGTGATCGCGCCGAACTTCGCGCGGATTTTCTATCGGAACGCGATCAATATGGGACTTCCCATCCTCGAATGCGCAGAGGCGGCAGAGGCCATCAACGACGGTGACGAGGTGGAAGTCGACTTTGACACCGGCGTCATCCGCGACCTGACCAGCGGACGGGAGTTCCAGGCGCGCCCCTTCCCGGCCTTCATCAAGCGCATCATCGCGGCCGACGGTCTGGTGGGATACATCTCCGGCCGGCACGACGAAGCGGGAACAAGCGGTGACGCGGTATGAAGCGATTGGAAATAGCGATTATCCCGGGCGACGGCATTGGCCCGGAAGTACTCAACGGAACCCGCCTGGTGCTGGATGCGGTCGCTTCCCGCGCCGGCGTCGAGATGCGCTACACGGAACTGCTGGCGGGCGGGATCGCCATCGACGCGACCGGCGAGCCGCTGCCCGACGCGACCGTCGCGGCCTGCAAACGCAGTGACGCAGTGCTGCTGGGCGCAGTGGGCGGACCCCGGTGGGACACACTGCCCGGCGACCGGCGTCCGGAACGTGCGCTACTGGGACTGCGGGAAGCACTCGGACTCTTTGCTAATCTCCGGCCGGCGCGGCTGTATTCCGCCTTGTCCGGATCCAGCCCGCTGCACCCGGACATCTCGGCGCAGGGCATGGACATCCTGTTCGTGCGTGAACTGACCGGCGGCATGTATTTCGGGGAGCGGGGCAGGCGCCTCGGCCCGAACGGTCCGGAAGCGTTTGATACCGAGTGTTACAGCGTCGGCGAAATCGAGCGGGTGGCCCGCGTCGGATTTGAGGCGGCCGCCGGGCGGAAGGGCCGCCTGACCAGTGTGGACAAAGCCAACGTGCTGGAGTCCTCCCGGTTGTGGCGTGAGACCGTGATTGCCATGTCGGCGGAGTACCCCGCGGTGACGCTGGACCATCTTTATGTGGACAACGCTTCGATGCAGTTGATCCGCCGCCCCTTTGATTTTGATGTGATTGTGACATCCAACATGTTCGGCGACATTCTGTCGGACGAGGCTGCCATGATCACCGGTTCCATCGGTCTGCTCCCCTCCGCGTCGGTCGGGCAGCCGGGCACGCCTGCGATGTACGAGCCGATCCACGGTTCCGCTCCGGATCTGGCAGGCAGAGACGTCGCCAATCCGCTCGCGTCCATCCTGTCCGCCGCCATGATGCTGCGGCTGTCCTTCCAGATGGACGCCGAGGCCGATGCGGTCGAGAAGGCGGTTTCGCGCGTACTGGATGCGGGATACCGGACCGCGGATATTCTCCAAGGTTCCGGATCGACCCGCATAGGGACCCAGGAAATGAGTCGTCTGGTCGCCGAGCACCTGTAACGCATCTCATCCCGTCCGGTGATGTGCCCCCTCCTGCCGTTTTATGCGGTGGGAGGGGGTTTTGCTTCCCGCACAAAACGGCACTGTTGACAGGGTAGGCCAGGGGACTGGATGCGGACGGAAGAGCTGGTCGGGACGGCAGTCCTGTTATCCGCGAATGATTCGAGTTTTATCAACGGTCAGATCATCTACGTGGGCGGCGACATGTTGTCGATGATTTAGTGGTTCCGATCGGGGATGCGCAAACAGGGCGGCCGCCGGATTCGGCGACCGCCCTGTCGTGTCCCATGTATGATCGCCGTGTAGCGGTGCTCAGCAGTAGCGACGAACGCCCTCTGGAACCGCGTCCGGATCGGCACTCAAAATGACAACGGTATCGATCCCGCTTTTTTCTCCGAACTTTTCGACATCGGCCAGGAAACCCGCCAATTCGTCGAGATCTTCGGATCCCGCGACCTAGTAAATGCTGTCGATATAGACACAACCCAGATCGTAATCCTTGGCGTACATGCCGCTGATGAAATTCAGAAGCTCTCGATATCCGTTGGTCGGGTACTCCGTGATGTCGACCAGACGGATTTTGAAGTTGACCGAGCTGTCCAGTCTCCGGCCATACTCGATGCAGACGACATTGTTGTCCTGCGCGGCGTGCTCATTCAGTTCGTCGACCAGCCGGGCCGTTTTGCCGCTGCCTTTGTTTCCGACGATAACCCTTATCATAGGCAGACCACCCCTTGTCCTGTATTTCCTGTGATCATCCGATTGGACGCCACCGGATTGTATTCATTCTATCCCACTTGGCCGGGGGAATGAATAGTCAAAGCAGACAAAACTCCGATCTGAATTCTGGCAGGGAATGCGGAGAGGCCTGCGCGGTGCTTGTTGCGAAAGAACCCACACGATGGTATAATCCGCATGTACTTTTGAACGCCTTGGCAGAGAGTGGGGTTTCCCCCACTTTTTCTACGTGCAGGACATCCGGAGGATCCATGGCCAACCGAGCAAGTATCGCACAAACAGCGGAAGCGCTGGTCATAGATACCCTGACCGCCATGGGACTCGACCTGGTCGACGTCGAATATGTGCGGGAGGGCGGTGCTCGGTTCTTGCGCTTCTATGTCGACAAACGCGGTGGCGTTTCCATCGACGACTGTGCGGAAGCGAGCCGTGCGATCGACCCTCTGCTGGATGCGGGACTTGCGATCAGCGATTCCTATTATCTGGAGGTGTCATCTCCCGGGTTGACCCGTCCCCTTAAAAAGGACGCGGACTTCCAAAGACATCTGGGAGAACAGGTGGAGGTCTCGCTGTACCAGGCGCGCGATGGAGTCAAGCGGTTTGAGGGGGAACTGGTGTCGTACGACGCGGACGGAACCCTTTTGCTGCGTACGGCGGGGGGCGGGGAGATTTCCTTTGAGAAGGCGGAGACGTCCCGCGTCAAGCGTGTGATTCAGTTTTAGCAAAACCACATCAGGATTTGTGCCCAGACCGACAGGCGGGGCAACATAAGGAGAACGAGCATGAACCCAGAGTTGATCGAAGCCATCCGGTTGCTGGAAAAAGAGCGCGCCATCGACAGCGAGCTGTTGTTCGAGGCGATTGAGGAATCGTTGGTTTCCGCTTACAAACGGGAATTCGACGCAAAGACGACCGACAACATCCGTGCCGAGGTAAACCGGACGTCGGGTGAGATGAAAGTGTTCCTGACCAAAACCGTGGTCGAGACCGTCACCGACCCCAATGTCGAACTTTCTCTCGAGGAAGCCAAAAGCTATTCGGAAGAGTTCGAGATCGGCGACGAGATGGAATACGAGCTTTCTCCCCAGGATTTTGGCCGCCTGGCGGCGCAAACCGCGAAGAACGTGATCAACCAGAAGCTGTGCAACGCGGAGCGGGAGCGCATTCAAAACGAGTTCTCCAGCCGCATCGGCGAGCTTTCGGTCGGGGTGGTACAACGCCGCGACCACAGGGAAGTGATCGTCGACATCGGACGCGCGGAAGCAGTGCTTCCTTATAATGAGCAGGTGCGTTCGGACGGGTATAATTTCAACCAGCGCATGCGTTTTTACATCCTGCGCGTGGATGAGAAAAAAGGCCGCCCGATCGTCTATGTGTCCAGGAGCCATCCCAACCTGGTTCGCAAACTGTTTGAAAACGAAGTCCCCGAAATCGCATCCGGCGTGGTCGAAATTGTGGCGGTCTCCCGCGAGGCGGGGTCCAGAACCAAAATCGCGGTCGCGTCGCGTGACGAAAACGTCGATCCCGTCGGCTCTTGTGTGGGCCAACGCGGACTGCGCGTGCAGGCGGTCATGGATGAGTTGATGGGAGAAAAGATCGACATCATCCAGTGGAGCCCGGAACTGGAGTCCTTTATCGCCAACAGCCTCAATCCCGCGAAAGTGCTGCGTGTGGACATCAACGAAGAGGAAAACACCGCACGAGTGGTTGTTCCGGACCATCAGCTGTCGCTCGCGATCGGTAGAGAAGGCCAGAACGCCCGGTTGGCCGCACGGCTGACCGGCTGGAAGATCGACATCAAGAGCGAATCGCGGTTCCGCGAGTTGCTTGAACAGGAGATTCTGGCGCGTTTCACAGCCGCCACGGAATCGGCCGTTAACGAATCGGACGCACAAGCTGAAGCGGAATCTGCCGCAAACGATGCGGAAGCACAACCCGACGCGGAAAACGGATCGGAGGAACAGCCGGGCGCCGATGTGGCATCGGCTCCCGAGGCGGATCTTGCGGTGGACTCCGAAGTGGCGCAGGCCGACCCCGCAATACAGGCGGATTGACAACATAAAGGATGAGTGACGCATGCCCGAGACGGCGATAAAAAAGAAAAAAGCGCCGATGCGCATGTGTGTCGCCTGCCAGACGATGCGGCCGAAGCGGGAACTCGTGCGAATCGTAGCCGGACGGGATGGCGAGATCTCGCTGGATTCGACCGGAAAAGCCGCGGGGCGGGGCGCTTACCTTTGCAGGGACACGGCTTGCCTGGCCAAGGCGGTCAAAGAAAAGAGACTCGAGCGTGCTCTCAAGTCCCGCATACCGGCGGAAACAGCCATACTGCTGGATCGTTTGATAACGGAAGGCAATGACAGTGGATGATCAGGATCGCGTGCTGCGGATGCTGGGGCTGGCTACCAGAGCGGGAAAAACCGCCTACGGGGCAGTCGCGTGCGAAAAGGCAGTCACGAGAGGACGAGCGGAACTGGTGATCGTGGCGACGGACGCCGCGCGAGATACAGCAGAAAAAGCGGAGAACATGTGTCACAAGGCGGGGATACCCTGCCTGAGAACGGGAACCGGCGCCACCATCGGACAATATACAGGCGGCGGGATCCATATGACAGCGGCGGTCTTGGACCGGGGATTCGCACAGCGGATCCGGGAACTATGGATGGCCGGGACCAGTAAAATGGAATGACAGAATAATTGGAGGATGATTCGGTTAATGGCAAAACGAGAAGATTCGGGTTCGGGGCTTCGTGCCGGGTTCACCAGGGCGGACACTTCCGCACCACAAAACAGGAAGGCCGGCAAGAAAGCCGAGCCCAAGCCCGACAACGAACCGGTTGAAAAAGCCGATGAAGTAGTCGAGACCCCGCCTCCGGCTTCCGAGCCAGAGGAGCACCCCAATGCGCCGACGATCACGATGCAGGGTGTGTCCGGCAAAAAAATCACCGGTGTGGTCAAGGTCGTGAAAAAGGCGGCGAAAGCGGAGACGGAAGAAACGGCTCCGTCGATTGACGCGCCTGTAGCGGAATCCGCTGCCCCTGAACGGACCACCGCCCCGACAGAAGCGGGAACCGAGGCTCCGGCAAAGGAAACCGCGCCCATGCCGTCGGCACCCGTCACGCCTGCCGCACCTGTTGCCGATCATCCCGGCGAGACGACTGCGAAACCTGCGGTTGCCGCAGCGCCCCCCGCTGAAGCTGTAAAACCGGCATCCGAGGCGGAAAAAAGCGATACGGCTGAACCTGCACCGGCTCCTGCACGAACACAGGAGAGGCAGGGCGAGTTTGTCTCTCGTCCGCAGGGCGGCCAACAGGGCGGATACGCGCCTCGTCCGCAAGGCGGCCAGCAGGGTGGTTACGCACCTCGTCCGCAAGGTGGCCAGCAGGGCGGTTACGCGCCGCGTCCGCAAGGCGGCCAACAGGGCGGTTACGCGCCTCGTCCGCAAGGCGGCCAACAGGGCGGTTACGCGCCACGTCCGCAAGGCGGGCAGCAAGGCGGTTACGCGCCGCGTCCACAAGGCGGCCAACAGGGCGGTTACGCGCCACGTCCGCAGGGCGGCCAGCAGGGCGGTTACGCGCCGCGCCCGCAAGGCGGTCAGGGTGGATACGCACCTCGTCCGCAGGGCGGTCAGCAGGGCGGTTATGCGCCTCGTCCGCAGGGCGGCCAGGGCGGATATGCGCCTCGTCCGCAGGGCGGCCAGGGCGGTTACGCCCCTCGTCCGCAGGGCGGCCAGGGCGGATACGCACCGCGTCCGCAGGGCGGCCAGGGTGGTTACGCCCCTCGTCCGCAGGGCGGCCAGGGTGGATATGCACCGCGCAGGTCTACTGATTCGGACGTTCCCGCCGAACTGATCGGGCGTCCCCAGACCGGAAGAGGCACCCTCACCGCACGCGACGGAGCTGCAAAACCTGTGCGCCGTGATGACAGCAAAGACACACGCAAGACGTCTGCAAGAGGAGCGGCAGCGGCCTCCGATAAGCACGCGACTTTGAAAAAACAGGCGCAGATCCTTCCGGACAGCGGATTGACGGCGGCATTGACAGACGAAACCATCATGGAGACGATCTACAGCCCGCCGCCCCGTTCTTCCCGTCGCCGCGGCAGCAGCCGCAGGAGAGACAGAGGATCCGCACAAGCGTCCCAGGCAGCCGCCGCGCGTGCCATCCTGACGCATGTCGCCCTGCCCGAAAACCTGACGGTCAAAGAGTTCGCCGAAGCCATCAAGAAGACATCCGCCGAGATCATCAAAAAATTGATGAAAATGGGCGTCATGGCCACCCTCAACGAAGTGATCGATTTTGACACTGCTACGATCATCGCCAGCGAGTACAACATCACGACCGAACAAACGGTGGTGGTGACCGAAGAAGACATCCTCTTTGACGAGACCGACGATACGGACGGAGACCTGATTCCGCGTCCGCCGGTCGTGGTTGTCATGGGTCATGTCGACCATGGTAAAACTTCGCTGCTGGACCGCATTCGTGAGACTTCGGTCGCCGAGGGCGAAGCAGGCGGCATCACACAGCACATCGGCGCCTACATGGTGACCTCCAAAGGCCGTCGCATCACCTTCCTCGACACGCCGGGTCACGAAGCCTTTACCACCATGCGCGCCCGGGGTGCGCAGGTGACCGACATCGCGATTCTCGTGGTCGCCGCGGATGACGGCGTCATGCCGCAGACCGTCGAGGCGATCAACCACGCGCGGGCCGCCAACACACAAATTGTCGTGGCAATCAACAAAATCGACTTGCCCGGTGCCAATATCGACCGCGTAAAGCAGGAACTTGCGACGCGCGAATTGATCCCCGAGGAATGGGGCGGGTCCACGATTATGGTTCCCGTGTCCGCCAAGACGGGCGAAGGATTTGACGATCTGCTGGAAATGCTGTTGCTGACGGCGGACATCCTCGATCTGAAGTCCAATCCCGACAAGCAGGCGAAGGGCACCGTCATCGAAGCCAAACTCGACAAAGGGCGCGGCCCGGTCGCGACGTTGCTGGTGCAGCGCGGTACCCTTCAGGCTGGCGACACGCTGGTGACTGGCTCGGTCGTCGGACGCGTGCGCGCCATGACGGACTACAAAGGTACGCCCATCAAAAAGGCGGGGCCTTCGACCCCGGTCGAGATCATCGGACTTCCGGAAGTGCCCGAAGCGGGCGAGCTGTTCTATGCGGTCACGGATGACAAAACGGCACGCAGCCTCGTGGAACGCCGCCGTTCGGAACATCGCGAGCAGGGATTGCGCCAGAGCTCCCGTATGTCGCTGGAGTCGTTGTACTCCAAGATGTCCGCCGGAGAGGTGCTTGATCTCAACCTGATCGTCAAAGCAGATGTCCAGGGTAGCGTCGAAGCGGTGAAACAGTCGCTGGAGAAACTCTCGACGACGGAGATCCGTGTCAACGTCATCCATGGCGCGGTCGGCGCCATCACAGAAGGGGACGTCACCCTGGCGGAAGTCGCCGATGCGATTATCATCGGGTTCAATGTGCGGCCGGCGTCTAATGTCGCCGATATCGCGGATGAACACGGAGTCGATCTGCGGATGTACCGGATTATCTACAACGCGATCGAAGACGTCCAGGCTGCGATGAAAGGCATGTTGGCACCGGTTTACAAAGAGAGCATTCTGGGTCATGCCGAGGTGCGCCAGGTATTCCGTATCACCGGAGCGGGTACCGTGGCCGGCTGTTATGTGACCGACGGTCGAATCCTGCGGTCCGCCGAAGTGCGCGTCGTCCGTGACGGGATCGTCGTACACGAAGGAAAACTCCAGTCCCTCAAGCGTTTCAAAGACGACGTGCGGGAAGTGGCGACCGGTTACGAGTGCGGCATCGCCATCGAGAAGTTCAACGACATCAAAGAATCCGACATCATCGAAGCGTTCGAGATGAAGGAAGTGGAAAGGAACTGACATGGAACGTTCCGATCGCGTAGGCGACGAAATGCGGACGGTCCTGTCCGATATCATACGTGACGACCTCAAGGATCCGGGCATGCCCGAGATGGTTTCGGTGGTGGGGGTTCGGGTCACGCGCGACTTGTCGCACGCGTATGCGTACATCAGTGTGCTGGGCGACGAGTTGGCACGCAAAAACTGCAAAAAAGCGTTGGAGCGTGCGGGCGGATTCATCCGCCGCGAAATCGGACACCGGATGCGTCTTCGGATGACACCCGAGGTCCATTTTGTATTTGACCATTCGATTGAGCGCGGCATCGAAATCAACCGCCTCATCGATGAGGTCATCGGCAAGAATACCGACAAGTCCGGGAACGGGGAGGGCACCGGGAAATGACTGGTACGGACCTTCCCGGCTCGGACCTTTCCCTGATCGCGATCGCCCGGACGATCGGCCGGCTGGCACGTTCCGGTGGATCTGTCGACATCCTCCCGCACGTCCGTGCGGACGGAGATGCGGCAGGGTCTTCTCTTGCGCTTGCCCATGTGGTTTCTTCCCTTGGCGGACATCCCCGGGTTGTTCTGGAGGAATCCCTCGACTGGACCCTGGCGTCCTTCCCCGGAGCGGACTCGATTCTGGTCGGCATGCCGCGCACGGAGGGAGAAGAGAATTCCGATCACGCAGATGCGGCCATTATGCTGGACTGCGGTGAGACAACCCGACTGGGTTCCCGTGCGCCTCTGTTCACGCGGGCGGGGGTCCGCATTGTACTGGATCACCACCTCTCAAGCCAACATACCGAAGGACTCAGTCACATCGACCCGTCTGCAGCTGCGGTCGGCGAGATCATTTATCGGTTGGTCCGTCTGCTGGAAGAAGAAACTGGACGGGCTCTTCTTTCTCACGATATGGCAGTGTGCATGATGGGGGCGATTCTGACCGATACCGGCGGATTCCGCTTTTCCAACACCACACGCGACACGTTTGAAATTGCGTCCGATTTGATGTCGTACGGGCTGGATATTGGCGAGCTCAGTTACGGGCTATTGGAATCCATGACGGTTGAGAAATACCGTTTGACCGGAGTCGCCAGCAGCCGGGCGGCCTTTCACCACGATGGCGCCATCGCAATCCTGGGAATTACGCGGCAGATGCTGGCGGATACCGGAGCGGACGAAAACGACACCAACGGGCTTGCTAACATGTTGCGGGCCATCCAACCCGTCCGTGTCGCCCTCGTGCTCAAGGAGGGGGAGGACGGGACGGTCCGCGTGAATATCCGATCCAAAGACGGATTCAACTCCGCCGGATTCGCGGCCCTGTTCGGCGGTGGAGGGCATGCACGCGCGGCCGGGTTTCATCTGGATGGCACCACGATGCAGGATGCGACGGCAATGCTGGCGGAAAAGGCCGGGGAATGGCTGGATCGGGCATGACCGCGGTTCCCGCGGGGGGTATCCTCCATATCGACAAGCCGGTGGGAATCACCTCTTTCGGCGTGGTGTCACGTGTGCGCCGGGTCATGAAGCTCCGTCGCGTTGGCCACTGCGGCACGCTGGATCCGTTTGCCTGCGGCGTACTGCCGATCCTGCTCGGCCGGGCGACCGGTATTGCCCGCTATATGGAAGGATATGACAAATCGTACCGTGTCACGGTGCGTTTCGGTTTTTTCACAGATACACAGGACCGCACGGGAATCGCCTTTGGAGGCCGTATCCCTTCCGATGCTGAACGCGACGTCATGGTGGCGGACGGATTTCGCGCCATTCGCACGGCAGTTGCGGATCTGGCCGGTGACAGGATGCAGATGCCGCCGATGTATTCTGCCGTCAAAATCGACGGCAGACCGCTGTATCAATACGCGCGCAAAGGTATGGAAGTGGAACGCAAAGCGCGGCCGATCCACGTCTTCCGATCCGAACTTCTCTCGGTCGGGGTCGTGGACGGACTGCCGGAAGCGACGGTAGAGATCGATTGTTCCAAAGGAACGTATATCCGTACTCTATGTCAGGATCTCGGCGAAGCGACCGGATGGGGTGCGCATGCCGCGGAGCTCACACGTACGGCCTGTGGGCCCTTTACGCTGGATGGAGCTTTGCCTTTGCATATACTGGAAGAATGGGCGGAAGAGAATCCGGAAACCATCTGGGACACCCTTCGGACCCGCGGGATATTGCTGCCGATGGAAACCGCCATCTCGACGTTTCCGATCGTGCGCTGCGGGGCAGATGCCGCGTTGCGCTTTGCGCAGGGGCGCCCCCTGGGTATCGACGAGGCCGAGATGCCCGTTGGCCTCCGTCCGGAGTTGCGGATGGCAGTCCATGGTCCGGATGGGTTTGTGGGGGTCGGATTGTGTTGGCAAGACGAAGAGGGATCCCTTTGGATCCACGCTGAAAGGGTGTTCGCATTAACGTGAGAATCATCGACAGCAGAGAGACGACTCATCCCGAACCGGTTATGCGCGGCGTTGCCATGGGGTTTTTCGACGGCATGCACCGCGGTCACCAGCAGGTCGTCCGCACCATGGCGTATCTCAGCGCAGAGCGTGGATTGCGCAGTTGTATCTACACATTCGACGTCCATCCATCTTCGGTGATCTCCGGGAGAGAAAACCCCGAGGGGTTCCTGTGTGAAGGCGAAGAGAGAATGCAGTGTCTGTCGGAATCCGGGACGGAAGAGATTTATCTCCAGCATTTTGACCGCGCGTTGGCGGACATGGACGACACCTCGTTTCTCGACAATGTGCTCATTGATACTTTGCACGCCAAACTGGTCGTGATCGGATATGATTTCCGGTTTGGCAAAAACCGGTCGGGCAGCGCGGACTCTCTGCGCGCCTGGGCGGCAACAAGGGAAGTGGAGGTCGTTGTCGTCGAGGCTTTCTCCCTGGAGGGCACCATCGCCTCCAGCACCCTCGTCCGCAGGCTGGTCGCCCAAGGCAATATGGAAGAGGCGTCGGTCTTTCTGGGACGGGACTACCGGCTGACCGGCACGGTCGAGCCAGGCCGGCAACTGGGAGCCAGACTGGGATTCCCGACGGCCAACATCTCGATCAAGGAAGGGAAGGTCCTGCCAGCGACCGGTGTGTATGCCACACGCACAATCGTGGACGGATTTGCGTACGAATCGGTCACCAATATCGGGACCAGGCCGACCGTCGACCAGTCCGACACCCGGATGGTCGTGGAGACTTTCCTGTTCGATATGGACGGCGACCTGTACGGCAAGAGAATCCATGTGGAGTTCTTAAAGCGACTCCGCGAAGAACAGCGGTTTGACGGACTGCTTCGGCTGTCAGCGCAGATTCGCGAAGACATCTCGGATGCCAGACAATGGCATGCCGGCAACGAGCGTCTATGGAAGACGGCTACGGTCAACCGGATCCCGATCTGGGTCCTGCGAAGCATTCGGTTCCGTACCTCCATCCTGGGCGTGACGTTCCGGATGCCGATCGATGCGCGCCGGGCTACGGTGTGGAATCTGCTGTCCCGGATTCTGATTTCCTGCTGTCGCAGGTTTCCCACACGGCAATCCCTTTCGCTCGCGCTCGACCGGTTGTACGGTGCCAGGATCGACGCGTCGGTCGACAAAGAAGGGGATCTTCTGTGTATGCATTTCACAGCGGATGCCGTATCTTCCTGGATCGACGGCACACGCGTGTTTGATGAGACAGCCACGCTGTTGCTGGACATGCTCACCGATCCGCTGTTCGACAGCGACGGATTATTTGACGCCGCCCTGGTGGAGTCCGAGCGCACCGGCTACCTCAGCGAGCTGCGGGGCCGGTGGAACGACCGGGAAAAATACACCTACGACCAAGGCGTCGCGTGGTATCTGGAGGGAACCCCGCACGGGGTCGACACAGACGGAGCTCTGGAACTGGTTTCCCTCGTGTCCGCCGAAGAACTGCGCGATGCGTACCACACGCTGCTTGCTTCCGCATCGGTCACGGTTGTCGCCGGCGGCGACATCGGGATCGTAGAGCGGCAATGGCTTGCCAACCGGATGGCGTCCCTGCCCTCGAGTCAGCGTGCTTTACCCCCGATGCCGGGGGTCTCGCCCGCCCCATGCCCTCTGGCGCCGACCATGCGGACAAAGCGGGAGCACCGCCCCATGGAACAAGCCCGTCTGTTGGCTGTGTTTTCCGGACTACCCCCGTATTTTTCCGGAGACGGCATGGTGATGAATGTGATGAACAGCATGTTCGGCGGAGACGCCCATTCACTGCTGTTCGAAAGCGTCCGGGAGAAGCAGTCGCTGGCATACAGCGTTTTTTCGTCGATGCTGCGATATGTGGGCGGGGTGGCGGTCTATGCTGGTATGGCTCCCCGCGATGTCGAACAGGCGATGGAGACGATCTCCGAGCAGATGGACCTTCTGGCGTCGGGCAGGTTTGAGTCCGCGCTCTTTGACAATGCGGTCACCATGGTGCGCACCCAGTTGCTGACCCTGTCGGACAGCCTGGCCGGTCTGCTTGGCTTTTACGCGGCAGGACTTACCAACGGCCGGTTGTTTCAGCTCTCGGACGCTTTGCGGTTGCTGGCGGATGTCACCCCCGCACACATCTCGAAGCTGGCGATGCCGCTCCGCCTGTCCAGCCTGTTTGTGGTGGATCCCGACATGCAAGGGGAGGGTTTAAAATGAGTTTGCCCGGATGGGTCCTCACGGAAAAGATCGACTCCCTGTCGGGGACCCGGATCAGGTCGTTGACCCATTGTTCGGGATTTCGTTTGATTCTATTGCCACGGCCCGGCTTCGCGCGCCGATTCGGATCGATCTGTATTCCCTTTGGCTCTGTTCACGGAACCTGGAGTGATGCCCGCGGAAAGGTGGAAATACCACCCGGAACCGCACACTATCTGGAGCATTGTGTATTCAGCAAAGAAGAGGGCGGCGGATTGTTGTCCCGGTTGTCTTCGATTGGTGCGGATGCGAACGCCTATACCTCGCATACCCACACTATGTATCATTTCACCTCGGTGGAGCGGTTCAACGAGGCGTTGTTTACCTATTTCGACGCCGTGATGGCGCCCCCGCTGACCGACCGTCGGGTGGAAGAAGAGCGCGGGATCATCCTCTCGGAAATCGGGATGTACCACGACGACCCGGACAGCAGGGCTTTTACGACGCTGCTCGAAGGGATGTACGGCAACCACCCGGTCCGCGTCGACATCGCCGGGACGCCGGACAGTGTCGGTCGCATCACCGCGACGGATCTCAAAACCGTTGCCGACGCGTTTTACAGGCCTTCCGCGGCTACGGTGACGCTGGTGGGCGACTTGGACGAGGCCTCGATTCTCGAAGGGTTCGACGCCCGGATGGACGCGACGTCTGTCCCGCTGCCTCTTCCGGAACCGGTGGAAGAGGGGCCTTCCATCCCGTTGCGGGAGACCACACTCCACATGGACGTCGGGGCGTCTTCGTTTTTGATCGGCATCAAGGATCCCCACGTCCTTCCGGATTCTCCGCTGGACGGCCTGGCTCTGGTCGAACGGAAACTGGCAGGCCGACTGCTGACGGAAAGCCTGCTGGGAC
>JAAYKS010000193.1 GCA_012522285.1 Clostridiaceae bacterium
CTGTAGGGCTGCGGAAAGTAGAAAAACTGCTCCTCGTCAAATGCCTGCATCGAAGTACACAGCACCAAAGTGGGATGCCCGGTCTCGATCGGGAAATCGTGGGGGTCGGGCCGCACAAGCACCGTTTCGCTCCCTCCCTCGGTTTCTTCTGTGAGAAGGTGCGCTTGTTCCCCTATCACTACGGTATCCCCGGGGGCCAGCGGCCGGCCCGTGGTGTTTCTCACCACATCCAGCACGGTACATTCCGGGGTCGAAAAATACTCCGGCTGCAGATGGGTGCCGTGCTTTTCGTTTGTCTCTTTTCGCATGGAAGCATTCCACTCCCGGAGCGGGCGATCCTCGAGAGGCTGCTCGGTCACCACGACCAGGATGGTATCGATTGCTGGATTCTCCAGCATTTGTAAGATCGTCTTGGTTGGATAGCGATCAACCCCCGCGGGGAGGATCTTTTCTTTGTACCCATAGGATCCCGTATCCGGAACTGCTTCCCTGCCGCATCCCACGCTAAGTGCCAGCAGCAACACACAACCCAACAACAGGCCGCGACGCAACCTGCGACCGTTCGCAAACATGGTGAATCCCCCACTCCCTCCTGCATTGTCCCGATCCAAGGGCGTCTGGATCGGTGTATTTGTCTATTCTCCCCCTGATCTCATCATTTCTTTCAAGTCTTCTGTGCTATCTTCACAATAGAAAAAGAAACATCTAAAGTCAAGTCCTCTGCTCCATTTGATATTAGGAAAGTGTCACCGAAGGACGATCACATTCCGTACAGTTCGAAAGGGCGCTCAAGTAAGGCCCTGCGGTACAGCTCGATCACGGGTTTCACCGGCAGAAACAAGCAGGTGGCATCTCCTATTGCGGTGTCCCGGATGAGCCCGAGACGGTACGCCTCCTCCTGGATCTCGTACCAGGGCTTTTTCTCCGGGATCCACGACTCGATCAGCCAGTCCTCCTCCGGATAGACAGCCCGGGCTTCGTCGGAAGGCCGGAACCGGTCGCGGATCGCCTGTGGCAGCGCGTCTTCGACATAGTGCATCGCGGACAGCCGGTAGATGTCGACCCCGAGCTGCAAGGCAAACCCCTCGTGGTCGATCAGGTGCTGGAACCCCTGCGCGTGGACCGCCGCGTCCCGCCCCCAGGCGGACACGCGAAAGAGGCCCTCCCCGGTCACCACATCCGGGCGGAGGCGGAAGGTGTCCGCCACCACGCCCATGGCGGTGTGCTCCTCCTGTGCAGGCAGAATGCGGATTTTGGTGACCAGACCCATCCGCAGGTCCTCCTCCGTCAGCGGGAGGTTGGGCGACAGCCGGAAGGACGGCATCACGATCGCGCCTTGCTCCCCCACAGTCTTCATCAGCGCCTCGATGACCGCCTCCGCGCCGCCCGTCACATGTCCGAACCGGCTGAGCGAGCAATGCACCTCCAGCATCATGCCGGGTTTGACCCCCAGTCGATGCAGGCACTGCACGATGTCGGTACAGGTGATTTTGGTTCCCATCCGTGATCGACCTCCTTGATCGCTGGTATTTTTATACAAAACGATTGTAGCATGTGACGAATTTGTGGCAAACGGGAATCGCCCGTTTGTGGACGCACACCTCAAAGGAGGAGTAGTCTAGTGATGTTCCACCCTTTTTTTGCACAATGCTTCACGCCGGAAGGAGATCCGCAAAATGGCGCAAACCGTCAGGACCTCCGGAACCGCCAGACCTGGTATCACGCGTAGGAAGAGGAGAGCCATCGTCATCGCGACGCTGGTCGTATTCCTGTCGCTGAGTGGCCTCTATCTGGAGTTTGCGTGGGACAGATATCGCAAATCGCTTTCGACGGAAGCGGTCATGCTGGCTCAATCCATGAAGTCTCTGCTGCACCCGGAACACATCGCGGGTTTTGCCGGCAACGAGAGCGATGTGGTCAATCCCGAATATGAAATGACAAAGGACAGTCTGATCCGGCTGGTCGATACCGCCAACCCGATCCGGTTCGCCTACCTGTTCGGGGAGCGGGACGGGCAGATGGTATTCCTCCTCGACTCGGAACCCCCTGAATCCGAAGATTACTCCCCTCCGGGACAGGTCTATACCGAGGCCACCGAGGAAGACTGGAGACCATTCCGAACCGGCGAAACGATCTTGACCGCGCCGGCATCCGACCGCTGGGGAACGTGGATCAGCGCGCTGGTCCCGGTGACCGATCCGGTTACGGGGCAGATCATTGCCGTCCTGGGGATCGATTACTCGGCCGATGAATGGAATCTGCGGCTGTGGAATCAAATGATCCCGGATTTTGCCATTGTCGCCTGTCTGCTGGCGATATGGGCTGCGTTGTTGTACACGTGGTCCAGACATCTGGCGTTGCGGGAAGCCAGCCGGCAGTTGGCGATCGACGAAGCACTGTACCACAGTGTGTTTGATCAGGCTCCGATCGGGATCGCGGTGGTTAACGACAAAAGTTTCGCCGTCCAGGACGAACTGGGGCATGTCAGCATCAATCCGATGTTCGAACGGATCCTGGGCCGCCAACTCGACGTGTTGGAAGAGGTACGCTGGCCGGATATCACCCACCCGGATGATCTGCAGGCCGACATCGACCTGTTTGACCAGTTCAAGGCCGGCGAAATCACCGATTACGCGTTGGAGAAACGGTTCGTTCGTCCAGACGGTTCCAGCGTGTGGACCCACATGAAGGTATCTCCTTTTCTTGGCGGATCGGCGGCGCAATCCATGCATTTATGCCTGATCGAAGACATCTCCCGACGCAAGGCGGCGGAGGATTCCCTTCGCGAAAGCGAGCGGAGTAAGACTCTGTTGCTCGCCAATATTCCGGGAATGGCATATCGGAGCGACTTTGACCGAGACAGGACCATGCGCTTCGTCTCTTCAGGGTGTTACGCGTTGACCGGGTGCACCCATGAAAGCCTGCTGCGCAACAAAAATAATACCTTCATCGAAGTGATTGCTCCGGAGTATCGGGAGCAGGTCTGGTCGGAATGGAAGAAAGCGGTGGCGGACAAGGCGCCTTTCGATCTTGAATACGAAATCGTCACCGCTGACGGAAACTGCAAATGGGTGTGGGAAATCGGAGAAGGCGTATATAACGAGCAAGGGGATGTGGAAGCACTCGAA